>JBKCXA010000359.1:0-7058 GCA_046316935.1 Prosthecobacter sp. | reverse complement strand
AGGGATGACAAGCCGGGGGGCAACCCTATAATCCGCCCCCCGACCACCTTGTCGAAAGCCGAAGTAGCTCAGCGGTAGAGCAGCGCATTCGTAATGCGCGGGTCGCGGGTTCGATTCCCGCCTTCGGCTCCAGCAAGATGTTTTCTCGTTCCATGACTGACACGCCCATCAACGAGCCAGCTCCGCCGCGCAAAAGCCGCGCACGGCGTCGGGAAACAGTCATCAATACCCTTGCCGCGGTGCTCGGATGCCTTGCCCTCGTGGTCATGATCGCCACGGTCTTCCGGGTGGTCACTGCCAAGCTTTGGGAGTCCACCCAAATCAACCCGGAGTATGTCGATTCCGTCTATGAGGATGTGCAGGGCCGTGGATGGTCTGGTGACACCCGCGAGAACAAGCCCCTGATCGCTGGCGAGGGCGACGTGAAGCCCGCCGAGACCACCCCCTCCCTCAGCGACGTCACCCGCCAGGCCTCGAAAGACGGCAACTCGACCGACCAGCCGACCGTCACGGCCGCCCTGTCCCCCAGCCCTGCCCTCGCCCCGGTTTTGCAGAATGTGAACGGCATTGCCAACATCGAGGCCAAGCGCATCGAAATCGAGGCCGTCATCCGAGGTTTCTTCGAGGCTAACACCATCGATATGAAGCTCGTCTTCGCTCGCGATTCGATGCGTGTGAGGCCGCTGATGGAAAGCTATTACCGCTCCCATCCCATGACCCCGCCGCGCTGGAAAAACCTCGGCTGGCTCATGAGTGTGGATGAGAAGGGCTACCGCTTCGGCTATGCCCAGGCTCTGTTTGACGATGCCGAGCCCATCAGCGTCGTGATCGAAGAAACGACCGAGGGCAAATATCGCGTCGATTGGGAGAGCTCCGTGAGCTACGGCGAGCTCGACTGGAAAGAATTCCTCAAAGTGCGCCCCGCCGAGCCCACCCTGCTCCGTGTCATCGCCTCAAAGCCGCAGATGGCACCTGAAAGCACGGGGGAGAAGGGATTTGAGTTTATCGAGATCAAGCACCCCGCCCAGGAAGGCACCGTGCTCGCTTCTTTCGACCGTAACGACCCCAAATTTCAGTCTCTCATTGAGCAATTGCAGAATGGAAACTGGAAGGATGTGCCGTTGACGCTGCGTCTTTGTTTCCCCGGCACACCCAGCACCGGCGGAACCTCCGTGGGGGCGAAAATCGCCAACATCGAGGGCAAAGGCTGGCTTATCTTGCAAGGAAACAGGAGCTAAACCGTGAGCAAAAAGAAAAGCACCCCCTCAAAGAAGGCCGCTCCCGCCAAGGGTGGTGGCAAATCCAAGCCAGTGGCCAAAAAGCCGGTGAAGAAAGCTCCTGCCAAACCGGCACCGAAAAAGCCCGCTCCGAAAAAGGCCCTCTCGAAACCCGTCAAAAAGCCTGCCGCCAAACCAGCGAAACCGGTCAAAAAGCCCGCGAAGCCCGCTCCCAAGCCGGTGAAAAAGGCCGCACCAGCCAAAAAAGCTCCCGCTCCGGCGAAAAAGCCCGCTCCAGCACCAGCCAAACCGGCCGCCAAAGCCCCGGCGAAACCCGTGCCAGCCCCGGTGAAGGCCGCTCCCGTCAAGCAAGCACCCGCTCCAACGAAGGCACCTGCTGCAAAAGTCGCTCCTGCTGCAAAAGTCGCTCCTGCTCCTGTTCCTGCCGCGGCCAAGCCCGCCACTGCTCCTGCTCCCGCTCCTGCCCCGGCACCCGCCGTGGTCGAGGCAGCCCCAGCGCCGAAGCCTACCGCTCCCGCCAAGGCCGCCGTCAAACTACCGCCTCCCGGCCCCACCAAATCCGGTGCCTTGTTCTACGACTCCCACATGCACACCCCATTGTGCAAGCATGCCTGGGGCGAGCCCGAAGAATACGCCCAGCAAGCCATCAAGGCCGGTCTGAAAGGCATCATCTTCACCTGTCACGCCCCGATGCCGAACGGCTTCTGGCCCAGCGTGCGCATGTCCGAAGCGGAATTCGACACCTACGTCGCCCTCGTTCAACGCTGCGCCGAGGCCTACAAAGGCAAGCTCCACGTCTGCCTCGGCATCGAGAGCGAGTGGTTCCCCGGTTACGAAGACTACGTCCGTGAGCTGCACCAGCGGGTCGAGTTCGACTACGTGCTCGGAGCCGTTCATTGGCAGGCCAAGGAATACCTCGCCAAATTCGAGAGCGGCACCATCGAGAACTTCCGCCGCATCTACTTCGACCACCTCGCCAAGTCCGCCGAGACCGGTCTCTACGACTGCCTGGCGCACCCGGACCTCGTCAAAAACTACCACCCTGACTCCTGGTGCTTCGCCATCATTAAAAACAGCGTCGCCACCTGCCTCGACCGCATCGCCGCCACCGGCGTGGCGATGGAATTGAACACCTCCGGCCTGACTAAGAGCTACTCGGAGATGAACCCCGGCAATGAAATGCTGCGCATGATGGCCGAGCGAAAGATCCCCATCGTCGTCGGCAGTGATGCCCACCGTGCCCAGCGTGTCGGCGAGCATTTCACTACCGCCCTGAACAACCTCATCGAAGCCGGTTACGAAGAAGTCAGCTACTTCCAGAAGCGCCAGCGCATCGACCTGAAGATCTCCGACGTTCTCGCCAGCCTCAAAAAAGCCGCGGACCATAACGCCTAACGGCGTAATGACGAAATCCGAATGACGAATGGTTCATCCGCATAGTCATTCGTGATTCGTTATTCGTCATTTCCATTCACCCCACATGCCCCGCGTAGGAATCGGTTACGACGTCCACCCCTTCCAGGAAGGCCGCCCGCTCGTGCTGGGCGGCGTCACCATCCCGCACAGCCGCGGGCTGAAAGGCCACAGCGATGCCGATGTGCTCGCCCATGCCATCGCGGATGCCGTGCTCGGGGCACTGGGGGAGCCGGACATCGGCTACTGGTTTCCTCCCAGCGATGCCAGCATCGAAGGCATCTCCAGCATGAAGATCCTCGAAAAGTGCGCCCAGATCGCCGCTGAAAAGGGCTACCACATCGAGAACGTCGATGCCTCCCTCATCGCCGAGGCTCCAAAAGTGATGAAGCATGCGCCCGCCATGAAGCAGCACATTGCCAAGGCACTCGGCATCCAGCCGGACGAGGTCGGCGTAAAAGCCACCACGAATGAAAAACTCGGCTTCGTCGGCCGCGAAGAAGGCATCGCCGCCATGGCGGTGGCCTGCGTGAGCCGGAGGAAGTGAGTTTTCATTTCCTTCACCTCACGTCTCCATGAGCAAACCCGCCCTTCACTCGAAAGCCCCCGCCTTCAGCGCCCCCGTCACCGGTGGTGATTACAAACCCGGCAGCACCGTCAGCCTCAAAGACCTCCGCGGAAAGTCGGTCGTCCTCTACTTCTACCCGAAGGACGACACGCCGGGCTGCACGAAGCAGGCCTGCGCCCTGCGGGATGCCTGGGCCGGTGTGAAAAAGAAGGCGCACCTGTTTGGCGTCAGCACGGACTCGATCAAGAGCCACGACAAATTCATCACCAAGCACGAGCTGCCCTTTCCGCTGATCGCGGATGAAGATCATGCCATCGCGGAAGCCTACGGCACCTGGGTCGAGAAAAGCATGTATGGACGCAAGTACATGGGCATCGAGCGCAGCACCTTCGTCATCGACGTGGAGGGCAAAATCGCCGCCATCCTCGAAAAGGTGAAGCCTGAGGAGCACCTCGCACAGCTTCAGGAGCAGCTCTGAGGCAAAAAGCCCATCACACACCTTGCCAGCAGGCTCAAACCGGCTTCAAGCTGCCGCGTTCATGAACCGCCCTCGCACCGCCGCCCTCATCGTTGGAGTGCTCGTCTGCATTCCCATCCTGCTGCTGTATCGTTTTGGCATCTTCGCCGAAGTTTCGAAGTGGTTTGCCGCGCTCGACGCCCGCCTGTTTGTCCTGGCCTCGGAGCTCAGGCCCCTGCTGCCGCTGCAATACGGCTATTACACGCTGCTGGCCTTCCTCGCCGCCTTCGTGTGCATGGACATGACCTCGCAATGGCGGCGCTTTGCCTTCCTCATCGCCGCCACTTTTCTCACGGTGAGCTTCAGCTTCCTGCTCGTTTTTGCCGGCATCCTGTTTGAGCCCGTCTCCGGCTCGCTGGCCGTCTGGCTGGCCGGCATCGCCGCCATCGCCGTGAGCGGCATGTACCATGGCGAACGCACCGAGATCATGCGCTCGCTCTTCTCCGGCCGCCTTTCCACCGCCGCTTTTGACGAGCTCTCCGCACTGAACAACCCCGCAGCCCTTACCGGCCGTCGCGAGCTCACCGTGCTCTGCTTCCGCGTGCTGAATCATCCTGATCTCGCCCACGAGACTGATGGGGTGAAGTTTGAAGAAATCAGCGCCCGCATGCAGCGCAGCGTGTCCGAGTTCATCGTGAGCCGTGGCGGCTATCTCGACGATGCCGATGCGCAGAGCCTGCAGGCCTTGTTTGGATTCCCTCTGAGCGACGAGCATCACGCGCTGCACGCCGCGCAGGTCGCCGCCGCACTGCGGCCGCATCTCAGCACGCTTGCCATCGAGATCGAGCAGGTGTGCGGGAAAAAACCACGCTTCGGCGTCTCCCTCGCCACGGGTGAGGCCATGTGCGGCCTGCTTGGCATGGATGACTTCCAAAGCTTCAGCGCCAGCGGCGAGGCCTGTGACTTCGCCGGGCGTCTCTGCGGCCTGAATGCCATCTACGGCTCCCGCATCCTCCTGAGCGCCAAAACCTACTCCAAGGTGAAGGAGAACATCGAGGTGCGTCCCATGGAAATGCTCTACGGCCCTTCCGGCAAGCCCTTGGGTGAGGTTTATGAGCTTCTCGCCGAAAAAGGCACCCTGCCGGAGGCGGATGCCCGTGCCCGCGATGCCTTCTGGCAGGGCGTCGTCCAGTATCGCCAGGGCGACAATGACAAGGCGCTGCAAAGCTTCCAAAACGCCCTCGTCGAAAACCGCGAGGATGCGCCCGTGCGCTATTTCACCGAGCTCGCCACCGCTCATCTCAAGGACAAAGGCAAGTCCGCTGATGCCATCCCGAAGCACGGCCGATTGCTGACAGCGTGAAGCGTTCCGAGTTCCAAGTTTCATGTGACCGGCCTTCTTGAAACTTGAAACCTTCAACTCGAAACAAGGAACTCTTCCATGCCCATCGACTACCCGCCGACTCTTCAGCGCCTCATCGCGCAGCTCAAATCACTGCCCGGCCTCGGCCCGCGCAGTGCTGAGCGGCTCATGCTCTGGATGATGCAAACTGGCCGTGACCGCGTCCCACCGCTTGCCCAGACGCTCGCCAGCCTCGCCAGCGAGGTCACGGCTTGTGAGGACTGCGGCTTTTTCATCCAGCAAGGCAGTGCCTGCCTGCTCTGTCACAACCCGAAGCGCAACTCACGCCTCGTCTGCGTCGTCGAACAAGCCGCCGACGTGCTCCGCCTCGAACGCAGCGGCGCCTTCCATGGCCTCTACCATGTCCTCGGAGGCAAATTATCCCCTCTCGACAACATCACGCCCGAGGACCTCCGTCTCGAAGCCCTCGTCGAACGCGTCAAAGCCCTCGAAGCCGAGGAAATCATCCTCGCCCTCGGGTCCGATGTCGAAGGCGAGGCCACCGCCAGCTACATCGCCGATCTTTTACGCCCCTCCGGCATCCCCATCACCCGCCTCGCCCAAGGTCTCCCCGCCGGCGGCGGCCTCGACCACGCCGATGAGCTCACCCTCTACCAGGCTCTGCATGGACGCAGGAAGGTGGAGTAAGCCTTTCAGAGCGTCACCACGCGCGATTCCTCTCTCGCGGATAACAAACAAGCATCGAGCACCCGCTGCGTGAGCAGGCTGATCTTCGGCCAGCGATCATCGCGGCGTCCCGAAAGCACCAACTCCGCGAAATCACGGAACAAGCGCACTTCCTGCGCTTCCGGGGCATTGTTGCTGGGTTCGTTGAGGCTCTCCGTTTGGCGGCAGGCATGCATGTCTGCCTGACAGCCGTCGATCACGAACTCGGATTTTGTCACCGTGAAGTGCGTTTGCATGCCCGAGTAGGGCAAAACGAAGTCGGAGACCTGGAGCAGTGCTTTGTCACCACTCACGATGGCCCACTGCGCATGCGCTGCGTTGAAGGAGCAGTAAAAAGAAGCGTTCGCGCCATTCGCAAAGCTCAGCGTGCCGGAAAACGCCAGAGGCACAGAAGCAACGTCATCGCCTTGGCGAGTCTCCGCGTGAATACGCCCGGTCACTGAAAGCGGCTCGGTCTCCCCCATCGCCCACAGGGTGAAGCGCAGGCAATACCAGCCGAGATCACCGAGGCATCCCAGCGGCTCCAGCAAACCATGCGCACGGATGTTCGTCCGTTGAAACTCCTCATCGCTCAGGAAACTAAACTGCGTGGCGATGTGCCGGATCGTGCCCACCTCGCGGTCCACCACTTCACGCAGGCGTTGCAAGCGGCGGCCATGCATGAACATCACGCCGTCCATGAACTGCACGCCATGTTTTGCACACACCGCGATCATCTCCTCCACATCCGCCGCTGTGCAGCCCACCGGTTTTTCCACCAGCACATGCTTCCCCGCCTCCGCCGCGCGGATCACCCACTCTTTGCGCAACCCCGTCGGCAGCGGGATGTAAACGGCATCAATGTCCTTCCGCGCCAGCAGCGCCTCATAGCTGCCCATGGCCTCCGGCTTCACCGGATGCGGCACCTGGGCCTGGCATTCGTCGATGAAGGCCTTCGCCCGCGCCACATCACGACTCGCCACCGCCACGAGCGAGGCATTCCCCGCCTCGCGGATGGCCTGCCAGTTTTTCCTGGCAATGAAAGCGGCACCGAGGATGCCAAAACGACAAATGGGAGAGCTCATGAGAAAGAGGAAATAAGAGGGAAAGGCAAAAAACAGCCTCGACGGCATTCTTTCACCTCCTTTCGCATGCTTCCGGGCGGCGGGCGAATGCCATCCTTGCGGGCGGTGAAACACTGCCTACCGCTGGAGACGTGAGTTACCAAGTTTTTGCCCGCAAGTACCGCCCTCGAACCTTTGCTGACGTCCTCGGCCAGGAGCACGTCGTGCGCACGCTGCGCAATGCCATCGC
>JBKCXA010000358.1:0-6457 GCA_046316935.1 Prosthecobacter sp. | reverse complement strand
TGAGCAGCCTGGAGTATCCGAGCTTCAAGGCAGTGAACTGGCGCACGAAGCGCTCTTTTCACTGGGTTCTGGTGAGCATTTTTGTCATCGCCTTCACGGTGATGAACTGGCAGTGGATGCCCTCGGTGATGTTTGTGAGCTACCTGCTCTACGGTCTGGCCCGCCCCTGGGTGAGCCGCAAGTGGCGCCGGGAAATCGAAATCGAGCCGGAGCTGCCGGACACCGAGAATATCGATGAAAACGCCGCCCTTTCCGGCAGCGAGGATGAGATGGATGCGGCGCGGCTGCTCGACGCGGACCGTCGCGGTGCGTGATTCTGATGAAATTCACTTCACAGAACCGTCGCTTGCGTTAAACCAAGACGCACATGGCGGATTTTTACCAGCATGCCCGCGTTCCGACGCTGCATCACCTGGCGCACGCGGACGCGGCGCTTCGGGAGGAGGAACTGCGTGAATGGAGCGTGCAAAAGCCCGTCGTGCTGCTGCTGCCCGCCCTTTATGCCGAATGCGAGCGCCCGGCGCTGCCGCTGATCCTCGAACGCGCCGCCGACCTGCCCTATGTGAGCGAGATCGTGCTCAGCATGAACAGCATGGATGCCGCGCAGCATGAACTGGCGCTGGAACTGTGCCGCCGCATGCTTCGCGGCAAGCCGGCCCGCATCATCTGGAATGACAGCCCGGAGATGGGCCGTGCCTTTGAGCTCATGGAGCAGGCTGAGCTGCCTGGTTATTTGGCTGGCAAAGGCACGAACATCTGGATGGGCATCCTCGAGCTTCAGTCGCGAGGCTTTGACGGCGTGGTCGCCAGCCATGACACGGACATCCTGAATTACAGCCGCGATCTCATCTGGCGGCTGTGTTACCCGCTGATGCATCCGCGCATGGGCTACCGCTTTGCCAAAGGCTACTACAGCCGCGTGGCGGAACGTCTCTATGGCCGCGTGACGCGTCTGCTCATCTTCCCGCTCATCCAGGCCTGCCGCGATGTTTTGGGGCCGAAGCCGCTCATCGAGCATCTGGAGAGCTTCCGCTACCCGCTGAGCGGTGAATTCGCCGCCGACATGTCCGCCATCAACAGCTTCTCGCTGCCGGGTGGTTGGGGATTGGAGATCGCCGCCATGTGCGAGACCTACCACAAGATGCCCGTGAGCGAGGTGTGCCAGGTGGACCTCGGTTTCCACTTTGAGCATCGCCACCGCAGCCTGAACCCAGGCAAGGCCGGGGTGCGCGAACCCGGCCTCGTCACCGCTGCGGCGGATGTGGCGCGCTGTCTCGCCTGGCAGGTCCTTCGTGACAGCGAGCCCCGCAGCGCGGAGGAGATGCTGCGCCTCATCGTGGCCCGTTACCACATCCGCGCCACGGAATGGCTCGCCCGCTTTGAGCATGTGGCCCTGCTGAACGGACTGGAGCATGATCCGGCGGAGGAAACTGCCGCGGTGAACGCCTTTGGCCATGCCCTGGAGCAGCTTCTCACGACAGCGGCCGTGGAAGGGCTGCGTGTGCCCGCCATGCGCCCGCCGGTGCGCAGCGTGCTCCAGCGGCTGCCGGAGATCGGTAGCTTCATCCAGGCGGCCACGACGATCGTGTGATCCTTTGGTTGCGCGTGATCTTTATCGCGGCACTCTCCGCGTCGTCTGATGAACCTCAAACCTGCCAGCCGAATCGTAGGCACCGCCGTCAAGGCCGTGCGTGCCATTTGGCATGCCTAATCCATTGGTTTGAGGAACCTCCGCTGACGCCATCATCCACCCGCGATCCGATCAGACATGACGCCCGAAGGCAGCCCTCAAACCGCTGCCACCATGAGCGCCCCTAAACCCGCCCTCCTCCACCAGCCGCGCCTCGGCGCGTTCTGGATGACCGTGTCCCTCGTCTGCTTCACCGGAAACGCCCTCCTTTTGAAGGTGCTCGCCTCCGTCCGACATGCCGACCCGTGGATGGCCCTGGTGTTTCGTGCCTTCATCGGACTCGTCTTCACCTGGGTGGTCTTTGCGCCGAAAGGCACGGTGAAGCTGAAACGCAGCTTCCAGAGCTGGCTGCTGGCCTCGCGTGGTGTGCTTGGAGCCTTTGGCACCATCGCCTACTACCTCACCATCGGTCCGCTCGGCGCTGGGAAGGCCACGCTCATCGGAAACACCTGGTGCGTGTTTGCCGCGATCATGGCGGCGTTCGTTTTGCATGAAAAACTGGGCATCGTGAAGGTGCTCGGCATTTCGCTGGCGCTCGCGGGACTCGCCCTGCTCACGGGCATGACACCCGGATCGATGGCGGTGTTTGGCAAACATGAAGCCATCGCGCTTGGTGGAGCCGTGATGGCCGCGGCCGTGGTGGTCGTGATTCGTCAACTCACCCGCACGGAGACCAGCGCCACGATCTTCGCCTCACAGTGTCTTTACGCCCTGCTCATCGGCATTCCCGTGGCCGCGATGAATTTCACCTCGCTCGGCTGGGCGGACGCTGGGCTGCTCTCAGCCGCGGCCTTGTGCGCCACGTTTGGCCAGTTGGCGATGACGGAGGGCTTCCGCTTTCTATCCGTCGCCGCGGGTGGAGCCTTTCAAAACTCCGTGCCCGTGCTCACGACGCTCGGCGGCATCTTCTTCTTCGCGGAGCCGTTCTCGACGCTACAGACATTGGGCGCGGTGCTGGTGCTGTGGGGCAGCTTCCAGACCGTGCTCGGTGGGCGGCGGAAATGAACCGCCGGTCATGCAAACATCCCGCTCTCCGGCAGCGTGGGCGAAGGCATCGGCGCATCCTTGAGCGGACGCACACACAGGCGGGTGAAGAGCAGGTGCGTCTCGCCGGGCTCCAGAGTGACGGCGTCATCGCCCGCGTTGGTGGTTTCGACGCAGACGAAGTCGGGGTAGGCCTCATCGGGCAGATCGGCGAGGCGGGTGGACTTTTCGATCCACGGATTCCATACCACGGTGCTGAGGCTGCCAGCCTTTTCGATGCGCAGTTCGCGGCTCATGACTGGATCATCCACGATCACCGCGGCGTCGGAGGCGTAGAGGCGGTCCACCTCCTGGTCGATCACGATGGGGCCTTCCTGCGGCCGTTTGTCTGGTGAGAGGCGGCCTTCGACATACTGCGTGCCATGCAGGCCGTGAAGGGTGATCTGCCGCACATCGCCGACGCTGAAGTAGGTGTGCAGGGCACCGGTCATGGTCCACGGCTTCGAATCGGTGTTCGTGACCTCCAGGCCCACTTCGAGCTCCAATCCCATGCTCACATGCAGCCGCGCCTCGAAGCCGAAGGGCCACAAAAGCCGCGATTCGGCGGAATCGGCCAGTTTGAGCACGAGATCGACCCCGGCGGGTGTCTCGCGGGCACGGTCAAACTCCCACATCATCGTGCGGACGAAACCGTGAGCGGGCTTCGTGCCGTCCGCGTGCGGTCCGAACCACGGCCAGCAGATCGGAATGCCGCCGCGGATCGGTTTGCCGAGTTCGATCACCGCATCCGGGCTCATGTAGAGCACGGGATCGCTGTGAGCCGGCATCCATTCCATCACATGCGCGCCATGCAGCGCCACGCTACCGGTGGCATTTGGATGCTGGACATGGAGCACGGGATAGCCGGGCTTGGCTTCGAGGAGCTGGACGCAGGAGGGGAGTTTCATAGCTGGAAGGTAGAAGGAAGGAGTTCGGCAACGGTTTGAGTGACGAGGCGGCCATTTTGCAGAAAACACACCGGCATGTCCGGTGCGGCGAATTCCGCGATGACCTGCCGGCAAGCACCACAGGGCGGAAACTCATGCCCGAGCGCAATGACCGCCAGGGAGGCGAGGCGCATTTGCGGCCCCTCGGAGGCGATGGCGTGAAAAATGGCATTCCGCTCCGCGCAGATGGTGAGGCCGTAGCTGGCATTCTCCACATTGCAGCCGGTGAAAATGCCACCCGCCTGCGTGACCAGCGCACAGCCCACCTGAAACTTCGAATAAGGCGCATACGCCTTCTCCGCTGCCTCGCGGGCACGCTGCATCAGTTCCGTGAAATCACTCATGCGCCATGAAACAGCGGAAGCGCGGGTCTTTCCAGCGCGGTGTTGGCGAATTCGCGCCCTGCAGCCGGCTACAGAAGCTCGTCCGCGTGCGATTTGAGAAGGGCGTTCAAAGCGCGACGGTAGGGGCTGGGCATCGGAAGATCGGCGAGGCACTCGCGCGGCACGATCTCGTGAGTCTCCGGCCACTTGCCTCTGCCTTTCGGCGGCTCATGCACCCAGAGCGTCACTTTGTAGCGGGTGATGCCGTAGTGCGATTTCATGAGCACGGGAGGTGGTTTGGCGTGGAGGCTCTCGGGCAGCGCGGGCAGCTTCCACAGGCCGGTTCGGCGGCTGCCGGTTTCTTGTTCGAGCAGCACACCCTCGGCGGTGCGCAGAAAGAAAACACGCTCGGTGACCTCCGTCATCTCGGGGCGGGCGGATTTCACCGGCAGGTGCTCCGGTTCCGTGGCGCGGCACTCGCCACGCAGCGGGCAGAGCTCGCAACTAGGCTTGGTGGGCCGGCAATGCGTCTGGCCCAGTTCCATGAGCGCCGAGTTCAGCGTGCGTGGATCCGTCGAGGTCTGCACGAGCGTGGTGGCACGCTGCCAGAGCAGGTCACGGCCCTTGGCGGAGTCGATGGGCGTGGCGTCATTGTGCAGGCGAGAGAGCACGCGGGCCACATTTCCATCCACGATGGGATGCGGCAGGTTGAAGGCAAAGCTCGCCACCGCGCCGGCGGTGTAGGGACCCACGCCGGGAAGCTTCAAAATGGCCGCGTGATCCTGCGGAAACACGCCGCCATGCTCTTCCATGATGGTTTTGGCCAGCTTCTGAAGATGACGTGCCCGGCGATAGTAGCCGAGACCTTCCCAAGCCTTCAAAACAACACTCTCAGCCGCAGTGGCCAGTGTCTCCCAGTCAGGAAACTGCGTCATCCATCGCAGGTAATAGCCACGGTCGAGCACAGTGGCGATCTGCGTCTGCTGCAGCATCACCTCGGACACGAGAATCGCATACGGATCGTGGGTGCGACGCCACGGGTAGTCCTTCCCATGATCACGAAACCACGCCATCAACGCCTCCACCGTGGCGGAGGGATCAGGTTCGTAATGATGCGCGGGCATGCGGCATTGGAAGCGCATTTCGCGGGCTTGTGGCAAGAGGTTTCCCGGTTCTTTTCAACGTGCTGATGAACCGCCGCCGCCTGCTCCAGTCCACTCCTGCCCTCCTGCTCGCGGGATGTGAAAGTCGTGGCGGCATTCCCGGCCGCATCGTCGGTGGTTCGCATGCTCGCGGGCATCGCCTGCGTGATGGCGGCCTGCCGAAGATCGGACGGAAGGAGAGGGCCGAAGTGGTCATCGTCGGTGGTGGGGTGGCGGGATTGGCGGCCGCACGACGTTTGCGAAAGCTTGGTGTGGGGAAAATCTGCGTGCTCGAATTGGAGTCGCAACTCGGCGGCACGTCCTGCGCCGGTCAAAACAAGGTCACCGCCTATCCGTGGGGCGCGCACTATGTGCCGCTGCCGGGACGCGATTGCGTGGAGGTGCGGCGATTCTTCGAGGAGACAGGCATCATCACCGGCCACGATGCCGCTGGAAGACCCATCTATGATGAGCTGGCTCTTTGCCATGATCCGCACGAGCGGCTTTTCATTCATGGCGAGTGGATCGAAGGTCTGAGCCCGCAGGCGGGACTGCCCAAAAGCGAGCAAGATCAGTTCGCGGCCTTTGCCACCGAAATTGAGCACTGGAGGTCCAGACGTGGTCACGATGGGAAAATGGCCTTTGTGTTGCCCGTCGATGCTTCGAGCCGTGATCCCGATATTCTGGCGCTGGATGCGATGACGATGGCCAAGTGGATGCACGAGCATGGTTTCGACAGCCAGGCGCTGCGCTGGCATGTCGAGTATGCCTGCCGCGATGATTTTGGCGGTCATCTCGACGAAATTTCAGCCTGGGCGGGACTGCATTACTTCGCCAGCCGCACCGGGGAGGCCGCGAATGCCGAGCGCGACACCGTGCTCACCTGGCCGCAAGGCAATGGCAGGCTCGTCGAACTGCTCGCCGAAGGTCTCGATGAACTCCGCGTAAACGCGATGGCCTTCGGCATCGAGATCACGAACGGCACCCCAAGCGTGAAAGCCATCGACGATCATGGCGAGGCCTTCGAAATCGAAGCACGCGCCGTGCTGCTCTGCGTGCCGCGATTCATCGCACGACGCCTGCTCGATCCCGCGAAGGCCTCGCCGGACCTCGTTTACTCGCCCTGGGTGGTGACAAATCTCACGCTCGATGAATTGCCGCCGAGCCCCGGTGTTTTACCGGCATGGGACAATGTCGTCTTCGGCTCCGAGACCCTCGGTTACGTGAATGCCACCCATCAAAGCCTCGCTGCCGTGCCGCAGGCCACGGTCATCACCCATTACGAGGCTCTTAGCGGCCATCCACCGGCACAGCTGCGCGAGAGGATGCTCA
>JBKCXA010000357.1:0-11447 GCA_046316935.1 Prosthecobacter sp. | reverse complement strand
CATCGGCAGTGCCCTCGTCTGGGAGCTGAACCGCCGTGGCTGCGAAAACATCGTCGTATGCGACCGCCTCAGCTCCGACGAGAAATGGAAGAATCTCGTGCCGCTGAAGTTTGCCGATTACATTGATGGCAACGACTTGCTGAATGACGTGCAGCATTCGCCCGCGAAACTGGGCCGCTTTGACCACGTCCTCCATCTCGGAGCCTGCTCCGCCACCACGGAACGCGATGCGGACTACCTCATGCGGAACAACTACGAGTTCACCAAGCAGCTCTGCCAGTGGTCGCTCGCCAATCAGACCCGCTTTGTCTATGCCTCCTCCGCCGCCACCTATGGCGATGGAGCCCACGGCATGAACGATCAGGACCCGGACATCCACAAACTGCGTCCGCTGAACATGTACGGCTACTCGAAGCACCTCTTCGACCTCCACGCGAAGCGCGAGGGCTGGCTGCCGAAGATCGTCGGGCTGAAGTATTTCAACGTCTATGGCCCCAACGAGGACCACAAAGCCGACATGCGCAGTCTCGTGCACAAGGCCTGCGGTCAAATCCTCGCCACCGGCAAGGTGCAGCTCTTCAAATCCCACCGCCCCGACTACAAGCACGGCGAGCAGATGCGCGATTTCCTTTATGTGAAGGACGCCATCCGCATGACCCTCCACCTCGCGGAGACCTCCAGCGCCGGCGGCCTCTTCAACCTCGGCTCCGGCAAAGCCCACACCTGGATCGAGCTCGCCACCGCCATCTTCACCGCGCTCGGCAAGGAGCCCGTCATCGAGTTCATCGACATGCCGGAGCACTTGCAGTCCAAGTATCAATACTACACCTGCGCCGACATCGCCAAGCTCCGCGCCTCGGGCTTCACCCAAGACATCACCGCCCTCACCGAAGCCGTCCGCGACTACGTCCAGGGCTACCTCGTCCCCGACAAACGCCTCGGCGATGAAGGCTGAAGAACGTTCAACATCGAACGCTCAACGTTGAACTTCGAACAACCGAGAACAGAGAACCAAAAAACCACCCCACCTTTTCCCACATGTCCAAAACCTACAACCTCGCAGTCCTCCCCGGCGACGGCATCGGCCCTGAAGTCATGGCCGAAGCCATTCGCGTCCTCGACACCGTCGCCAGCCGTTCCGGCCTCACGTTCAACTACCACCACGAACTCGTCGGCGGTGCCGCCATTGATGCCGTGGGCAAGGCGCTGCCGGAAAAGACCGTCAAAACCTGCGAACAGGCCGATGCCATCCTCTTTGGCAGCGTCGGCGGCCCGAAGTGGGAAAAGCTCCCGCCCAATGAGCAGCCCGAGCGCGGCGCTTTGCTGCCCTTGAGAAAACATTTCGGCCTCTTCGCCAATCTGCGCCCCGGCATCTGCTATCCCGCGCTCACCAGCTCCTCGCCCATCCGTCCCGACCTCGTCGAGGGCGGCTTTGACGTGCTCTGCGTGCGTGAACTCACCGGCGGCATGTACTTCGGCCAGCCGAAGAGCCGCACCACGCTGCCCGATGGCGACATCGAGGTCATCGACACCATGGTTTACAAAAAGAGCGAGATCGTGCGCATCGCCCACGTCGCCTTCAAGGCCGCGCAGCTCCGCCGCAAGCACGTCACCAGCGTGGACAAGGCCAACGTGCTCACCAACTCCGTCCTCTGGCGCGAAACGATGGTCGAAGTCGCCAAGGAATACCCGGACGTGACCCTCGCTCACCTCTACGTGGACAACGCCGCCATGCAGCTCATCAAAGCTCCGCGCAGCTTCGACGTCCTCGTCACCGAAAACCTCTTCGGCGACATCCTCAGCGACGAAATGGCCATGATCGCCGGTTCTCTCGGCATGCTCGCCAGCGCCAGCCTCGGCAAGCCCAAGGGCGACGGCCTTTACTTCGGCCTCTTCGAGCCCAGCGGCGGCACCGCCCCCGACATCGCCGGCATGGGCATCGCCAACCCCATCGCCCAGATCCTTTCCACCGCGTTGCTTCTTCGCTTCTCCCTCGGCCTCGAAAAAGAAGCCGTGCAGATCGAAGCCGCGGTGAAGAAGGTCATCGACCAGGGCCTCCGCACCGGCGACATCTTCAGCGGTGCCCCCGGCACCCGAAAGGTGAACACCAAGGAGATCGGCGACGCCATCATCGCCGCGCTCTAAGCTATAAACTACAACATGAATCCGCACGTCACCATCACCGAAGTGCTCGGACGTGCGGAGCAGGGCATAACTCGGCCTTTCATCTGTTCGGCAGATCATTCGCTCGTTTGTTATGTCAAAGGATCGCATGCAGGGCAGCGGTCGCTTTGCTGCGAGCAGTTGTCTGGTCAGTTGGCGAGAATCCTCCTGCATGGCCTGCCAGTTAGCGTGCCAGCTTTCGCGATCGCCGAGGTTTCTCAGCCATTGATCGCTGGAAGCACGAGAAAAGACATCAAGGAGCTGGGATGTGGGTATGTCTTTGCCTCCATGCGGGTCGAAGGAGGGCAGGAGTTGTCGTGGTCATCCGCCCAAGGCTGGCCGGAACAGACCATGGCGGCTCTGCTACTTCTCGATCTATGGCTTCAGAATGAGGACAGGAGCCTGTCGGCCAAGGGCGGTAATCCCAATCTCATGGTGACTCAAATTCCTCCGTTGCTGGACACGGACGAGGAAGGCGCTCTTTGGGCGAATCGCCCACGGCGGGAGATGCTTTGGGCGTATGATTTCAATCTGGCCTTTGATGAGGATTTTGATCGTGAGCGATTTTTCAATGGTCATGTTTTCACAGACCAGCTCAAGCGCTGGCCGGATGGATTCAGAGAGGAGATGGAGCCACGCCTGCGTGAAGCCTTGAATGCTTTGCCAGAGCTTTTTGGTGAGTTGCCGCTGGAGTGGCTGCATTTGGACGGGGACGAGAGTATGCCCGTGCAACTGGGCCGGAATCATGTAGAATCAGTTCTGAGCCTGCCTTTCACCGATCCAGACATGTTTTGGAAACTGCCATGAAAACTGCCCAAGCCGTCTGCAACTACGCCCTTCTGCAATTCTTGCCCTATCCTGAGACTGGGGAGTTTGCCAACGTCGGGGTTTTAGTTGCCTGCCTGGAGCCTTGCGTGCTGGAATTCGAGGCAGAGACCACCATGCCAGAACGCGTGAAAGCGATGTTTCCCCGTCAGGATGAGCAGGTCTATATCGCTGCGATGCAGGCCTTCATTCATGAGATGAAGAGGGTTCAGGAAATGGCTTCAGGCCCCAAGGCCTGTCAGCAGGCCTTTGGCGAATGCGTTCGCCGACGGGAATCACTTTTTCGCTTCGGTGAAGTGCGCACCATCCTTTCCAATGAGCCAGATCATCTTGCTGTTGATTTGTTGCGACGTTTTGTGCGATTCGAATCACCCAGAATGCGTGAACCATCGGCCATAGCCGCGTGACTAACTCCCAGTGAATGAAACCGAGCCAGCCCAGCTACACATCGACTTCCGCACCGGGCGGGAAACCGCTCTCACCGGTGCGGCTTTCGGCGGAGGCGAATGCGCAGCTTGCGCTGCCCTTAACCGAAGGCGAGCGCACGGCCTCCAGGAGGCAGCTCGATCAACTTCATCCCGGCAATCGCTTTCGGCTGATGTTTGGGCAGCCCTTGTTGCCGCAAGAGCCCGAGAGTGGGACGTCCCCCTCGTCAACCTGAACGAGCTGGGCATCACGCGGGACGCGGACGGCATGCTGGCCTCCCGTTTCTTCACGCCGCTGAAGACCGGCGCGGAGGCCTGCCCCTTCGCCGACTTTGAAAACGGGGTCGTTTACAAGCTGTTCCCGCTGCACATCAACGGCGGCCTCGGCAAGACCTTCGAGATCGAGGCGGACCCGGAGCGCTCCGGCATCGTGATGAATGTGCGGGATGCTGTACTGGCCGAGACCATCGAAAAACTCATCATCCTCCACGACGCCGGCGCGCATCCCACCGAGCTCGTCGGCATCGACGACCAGGGCGACTACCTGATCGCCAAGCAACCGCTCGCCACGCCCTACGGGGATCTCGATAACCTTCGCGAGATGACCATCGCCCGGATCGACCTCATGCGGCCGCTGGCAGTGGAGCGGATGCGGGCGGTCGTGTGCCGGGCGAGCTTCAAACGTCCCGTGTGGATCGTGTGGTGCGATGCGCGGGCCTGGGTGATGAGCGATCTGCATCCCGGCAACATCATGCAGGACGCGGACGGACAGCCCTGCATCATCGATGCCCTGCTTTCACCGCTGCCCTCCCATCTCATTCATCAGGACCGCATGGTCTCCGAGGCTGTCGAGGACGCCCGCGTGTGGCGTGAGACGGGCCATCTGCCGGTGCGGAAGGCGTTTGACGATGTGAATGACGACGATTTGTGAGGCGTGGAAGGTGAAAAAGCGTTGCGCCTGGCAAGCTGAGTGCTCAGGCTCGTGGCCGCCATGCCTATCTCCTCACGCGCTTCCTCTTCGACCGTCGTCTCCAGCCGTCGCGGCTGGCTTCAGGCCGGTCTCTCTGCTCTCATCCTTGCTCCACTGGCCGCTTTGCGGGCGGCATTGCCGGAAGGATGGAAAGAGTACAAGGGCAACTTTTTCTCCATCGGCGTGCCCCCTGGATTCAAAGTGTTTCCCGAGGGCGATCCCGGCGGTGCAGGACTTTATGACGAGGTCGGCCTGTGGAATGAGGCGCTGCAGGTGAAGTTTAGCGTGTATTCTCCGCAGTGGAACGGCGAGGCCACCATGATGAACGTGTTGCGCTATGAGACGCTGGTATCCCGCTCGGATAAAACAACCGGCGGAGTGCGGGAGATCCAGCTCGAAATGTCCAACAAGGAGCATGGCTACATCCGCTTTGTGGTGTGCCGCATCAAGCTGAACGAGAACACGAACACCACCTTCGGCATTCAGATCCCCAACATGAAGGTGTATGAGAAGGTGAAGCCCACTTATGTGAAGTGGAAGACCACGCTGCAGCAGTTCGCGGACTGACCGGATCTCGATCAGTAGGTGAAGAGATCACTGACCTCCCAGGCACGCTCCAGGGTCTTGCCCTGGAGAGTCACGGCGCGATTGAGGGCGGCGGCCATGCGCTGTTGCATGTGCTTGGTGAGGCGGCGGCCTTTGCGGGCACGCTGGACGGCCTTGTGAGTCATCGGCTCCTGGCTGGCCGATACCATGTCATGATTCCCCAGGGCGTGCTCCGCCATGATGCCGTCCAAAGGCTGCACGCCCATGTTGCGCTCGATTTCGTCTTGTCCCATGCTGGCCGCCCTAACCCCGAATCCACGTCCTGCCAATGCGTATCCTTCTGACCACCACCAGCTACCAAGACACCCCCGGCGATCACCACGCGCTGCTGGAGGCACAGGGCTTTGAGATCCATCGCGAGCGCGGACCGCTGCCGGAAAGCCGCATGCTGGAGTTGGCCGGGCAATTCGACGCCTTCCTTTGTGGCGATGATGAGATCACTCGCGCCGTTTTAGACAAGTCGCTGCCCCGTCTTCGCGTCATCTCCAAATACGGCATCGGCCTCGACAAGATCGATGTGGCTGCGTGCACCGAAAAGAAGCTGCCCGTGCTCTTCACGCCCGGCGTGAACCACACCACCGTGGCCGAGCACACCTTCTGCCTGCTGCTCGCCCTCGTGCGGAACCTCGTCGATTCCGCCAACGCCGTGCGCAACGGCCAGTGGAAGCGTGTCACCGGTCACGAGATCTGGAACAAGACCATCGGCATCATCGGTCTCGGCCGCATCGGACAGGAGGTCGCGAAGCGTGCGCTCGCCTTTGGCATGAAAGTGCATGCGCTGGACCCTTACTGGCCGGAAGCCTTCGCGAAGGAAAACGGCATCGAGCGTCATGAGACCATCGAGACCATGCTGCCGCACCTTGATGTGCTCAGCCTGCATGCGAACCTCAGTGAGAGCACGCGCCACCTCGTCAATGCCGAGCGCCTGAAGCTCGCGAAGCCGGATCTGCTCGTCGTGAACACCTCGCGTGCCGAGCTCGTGCACATGGCAGACATCATCGCCGCTCTCGATGCCGGCAAGGCAGGCGGCTACGCCACTGACGTGCTCGACGAGGAGCCGCCAAAGCCGGATCATCCGCTGCTGAAGCATCCGAAGGCCCTCATCACGCCCCACATCGGCTCACGCACCTATGAAAGCGTGCCCCGCCAGGCGATGAGGGCCACCTTGAACCTGGTGAACTACCTCAAGGGCGAGAAGGACGTGATCCAGGCGAACAAGTGGTGAGGCGCGGTCGCGTTCCTCAGCTCTTGGGCACCACGCTGAAGCCTTCCTTGCTGTCCTTGATGAGCCAGCCGGCGGCTTCGAGTTCTTTGCGCAACGTGTCAGCGGTGCCCCAGTCCTTGGCTTGCTTGGCATCCCAGCGCTGTTGTGCGAGGGCTTGAATGTCCGCGGGCACATCGGCGGCGGCTTCTTCCAGCACGGGAGGAAGCGTGATACCGAGGGCACCGAGCATGAAGTGCAGGCCGTTGCGTGCCACGGCGGCTTCCTCGACGGAAATCGCGGCGGGCTTCAGCTTGTTCAGCACCCCGAAGATGCCGCCGAGAGCGCCGGGGACGTTCAGATCGTTCAGCAGCGTCTCCCACGCATCCTGGAATGGGCCGGGAGTGCTGGAGGGTTGCAGGGTTGGAGAACTGGACGCGAGGGCCTTGTCGGCCTTGGCGAGCTTTTGCAGGGCCTGACGGGCGGAGTCGAGGCTGTGGAAGGTGAAGTTCAGAGGTGCCCGGTAGTGGCCGGAGATGAGCACATAGCGCACCTCGGCAGCGGTGTAGCCGCGCTGCTGGAGGTCGGCGAGCGTGTAGAGGTTGCCGAGGCTTTTGCTCATCTTGCCGCCATCGACCATCAGATGGGCGACGTGCATCCAGTGATGCGCAAACTGGCCGTGCGTGCTGCAGCAGCTTTGTGCGATCTCGTTCTCATGATGTGGGAAGATGAGGTCCACGCCGCCGCTGTGCAGGTCAAAATCCTCGCCGAGGTATTCGAGGATCATCGCGCTGCATTCGAGATGCCATCCAGGACGGCCCTCGCCCCACGGGCTGGGCCAGTAGTTGGCACCGTCCTCGGGCTTGCGGGCTTTCCACAGGGCGAAATCGGTGAGCGAGTCCTTGGTGTATTCGTCGCTGTCTGTGGCGCTGGCGGCTTCGGAGGCACCGAGGCGCAGCTCTCGGTCTTCAAGATGGCTCAGACGGCCGTAGTCCTTGTAGGACGACACACGGAAATACACGCTGCCATCCGCTGCCGCATAGGCGTGACCTTTGGCGATGAGTTTCTCAATCATCGCCACCTGATGCGAGATGTGCGCCACGGCGCTGGGTTCGACCTGCGGCGGCAGGAGGTTCAGAGAGGCGCAATCGGCGTGGAATTTCTCCGTCCAGCCGCGGGTGAAGTCGGTGAGGGTTTGACCGGCTTTCTGGGAGTCGCGGATCGTCTTGTCATCCACGTCGGTGATGTTGCGCACATGCAGTGTGGGCGTGCCGGAGGCCTCGACCACGCGGCGCATGACATCCTGGGCCACAAAGGTGCGGAAATTGCCGATATGAGCAGGACCATATACCGTGGGGCCGCAGCAGTAGAAGCGCAGCGTTTTGCCATCGAGCGGCTTCACTTCGCGGTCGGTTCGGGTCAGGGTGTCGTGCAGTTTCAGAGCGGGCATGAGGGCGGGGAAAGTGAATGACGAATGCGGAATGTCGAATGACGAATGCCCCGGCGCACTCCGGTGGCAGGGCAGGGGAGAGGTTCGGGGGCCTCAACAAGGCTTCACATGGCCGATGGCCGTGACCCACTTGCCTTTGCGTATCACGCGGTCGGCCTGGAAGCCGGCCTTTTTGCCCGCAGCGAGGCAGGAGGCGGCCTGCGTGTGCAGAATGCCGGAGAGGATCAGGAGGCCGCCGGGTGCAACCGCCTTCACGAGTTGGGGAAACGCGGCCTCCAGCACATCGTGGAAGATGTTCGCGGCCACGATGTCCCACTGCTCCTTCGGCTCCCACTGGAGGACATCGAGCCGGGTGAAGCGTGCCTTTGGCGTGTCGTTGCGGATGGCGTTCTCCTTGGAGATGCGCACGGCCTGCGGGTCGTAGTCGCAGCCCCATGCCTTGCGAGCACCGAGCTTCAGCGCAGCGATGGCGAGGATGCCGCTGCCGCAGCCAAGGTCCGCCAGCGTCCATGCCTTGCCCTCGCGGTTGAGTTTCGGCGCGGCATCTACCAGCAGGCGCAGCACGGTGGAGGTCGTCTCATGGTGCCCGGTGCCAAAGGCCATGTCCGCCGGGATGGTCAAAATCTCACGCCCAGGGTGCTCGCGGCGCAGCTTGGCCAGTTCCGCGGTTGAGCGGGTGGCGCAGACGAGGAAACGGTCCCGCACCTTGAGCGGTGGGGTGGCCTTGGAGGCCATGGCGGCCCAGTTTTTCGATTTCAGCTCCCGCACTGAGCCGCCCCACATCTTTTGAATGGCGGCAGCGCGGCTTTTTTTCGGGCAGTAGGCCTCCACGCGGATGGTTTTGTGGCCGGGCACACTGGTTATGACGAGCGTGAGATCCGTTGCTCCTGCGAAGCGTTCTTCCCAAGCATCCGCCCACTTCGAGGCGGAGAGTTTCGACCAGACAAACATGCGATTTCCGTGGGATTGCGGGGACGTTCCACCTTCTGAGAAAGTGGAGCGGGTGACGCGATTCGAACGCGCGACATCTTCCTTGGCAAGGAAGTGCTCTACCACTGAGCTACACCCGCGGGGTTGAGGGTGCGGATAGTGGCGTGCACCGACGTTCGTGCAAGCACAAATTTCGAAGGTTTCGTGGCAGCAAAGCTCCGGCGTGACCGGGTGAAGTGCCCCTTGTCAGCCGGGTGGCTTTCGAGGTATCTCCGGCTCATGAGCGCCAATCAACTGCGTGACACACCGGGCCGTCTGCTGCTCGGCTGGGCCGTGCTGCTCTCGGCGCTGGTGATCCTGGCGTGGCGCATCCACCTGCATCCGGCCGATTATGAATGGACGGAGTATCCCACGGCGCTCGGTGACTCCGCCTTCTACAGCGAACTCGGGCCGGAGGATGACCGTTACGAGGCGAACCTGAGGTTTGCCGGGCAGGAGAAGGGGCTCTTCCGCCGCATCGAGGACATGGTGGCGATGGAAGACGCGGTCATGTTCAAGATCGCAAAGGAGAGCACCGGGCGCTGTTTTGTTTACAAGCCGGTCAGCGCCCCTCGTGACGCCGAACCGCCGGTCTATCTCAAGGCGGGCGACAACCTCTACGTCGAGTTTGGCGCGAAGAAATTCTACAAGCCCTACGCGCCGAAGTGAGGCTCACACGTCGATGACCGGGCCGCTTCCAGGCGAGGTCTTTGCGGCGAGCCACTGTTTGTATTTTTCGAGGTCCTGCTCGACGAGCTTGAGGCAGAAGGCGAGCACAGCCGCGTCGTCGAGGTAGCCCACGCCCAGGATGAAGTCGGGGAACAGGTCAGCGGGGTTCAGCACATACAGCAGGGCCAGCGCCACGGCGGCGATGGCCCAGTAAGGCGTCTCGCGGTAGCGCCCCGCCGCGTAGTCTTTGATCAGGCTGAGCATGAGCTTCGCCTGCTCATAGAACTGCTTCAGCCGTGGAAGCTTGTCCTCGATGTCTTTCGAACGCTGATTGACCTTGGCAATGCTGACGTCGTGGTTCTGGCCGGGTTCGGGAGTCGCTGGCGTGCTCATGCGGGAAATGAAGAGCAGGCGCGTGCAATGTCCAACGCCGTGTTCGATTGCCTTCGCGGGTGACGCGAAAGCGAGGCAGGCCGGAGGGCCGGGTCCTGATGGGCTTGTGGCTGTGGATGAGCAAAATCGGGCGCGGACCGCGTTTGATCCGCCATGCGCTTCCTTGCCCTGTTTTTCGTTCTGGCTGTTTCTCTTGCTGCGGAGACGCCGCTTTCACTGACTCTTCAAAGCCGCTCTGCCACGGGCAGGGTCGTGCTGGTGAAGGAGCAATGGCTGCCCTCCCGCACGGCCATCATCGTCTGTGACATGTGGGACCTGCATCACTGCAAAAACGCGGTAACGCGTGAAGGCGAGATGGCTCCGAGGTTCAATGAAGTGCTCGAAAAAGCCCGCGCGGCGGGTGCGCTCATCATTCATGCGCCCAGCTCGTGCATGAAGGCCTACGAAGGCACGGCGGCACGCGAACGGGCGAAGTCCGCCCCCGCTGCGCCGCGTTTGCCGGATAAGATCGGCGAGTGGTGCAAACAGATCCCCGCCGAGGAGCTGGCGGTGTATCCTTTGGACCAAAGCGATGGCGGCGAGGACGATGATCCGGCCGAGCATGCCGCGTGGGCGAAGGAACTCGAAGCCAAGGGCCTCAATCCCAAAGCTCCGTGGACGAAGCAGATCGACTCGCTGCGCATCGACCAGGCCAAGGACGCCATCAGCGACAGCGGCGCGGAGATCTGGAACCTCCTCGAATCGCGAAACATCGACAACGTCATCCTCATGGGAGTGCATTTGAATATGTGCGTGAGCGGTCGCCCCTTTGGCCTGCGGCAGATGGCGAAGAACGGCAAGCACGTCGTGCTCATGCGTGACATGACCGACACGATGTACAACCCCGCCCGCTGGCCTTTCGTGAGCCACACACGCGGCACGGAGCTCTTCACGCAGCATGTGGAGCGGCTCATCTGCCCCACCATCACCTCGGATCAGCTCATCGGCGGCCAGCCCTTCACCTTCAGCGAGGCTACCGCAGGTAAAAAACGCCTCCAAATCATCCTCCTCGGCGACAGCACCACCGAGGCGAGCATCCCGAAAAAAATCGCGCCCGACGAGCCGCAGTTCGAGGACATGCTCCGCGTCAAACTCGCCACCGAGGGCGATCTGCCGCCCTGTGATGTGTACAACGAAGGCGTCAGTGGCGAGTTCATCCGTCGTCTGCTCGACACCCGCTACGACAAAGCCGTGAAGACGAAGCCGCAGGCCGATTACATCTTCATCCGTTACGGGCTCAATGATGCCGCGAAGGTCAAAGACTTCAAAACCGCCTTCCCGAAGGATTTTCGTGAGTTGCTCGGTCGCCTCCGCCGAGACCACCCGAAGGCCATGCTCATCCCCATGACCGCCATTCCCTATGCGCTCGACAATCTGCATGAGGACATCAACGCCCTCATCAAGCGGATCGCCGCCGAGGAAAAGCTCACGCTCTTCGACATCGCCCCGCGCTACCTCGCCGAGCTCAAAAAGAACCCCGACGGGCTGAACTACCGCCGCTTCTCGCTCGCCAAAATCCCCGAAAAGCTCCGCCCGCTCGCCACGCCCTACGTCGTGCCCGAGGCCAACGACCCGAAGGTCGTTGTGCTCGACAACCGCCTCGATGGCCTCTTTGGCCATCTCCCCGGCTGGGCCGGCGACCGCCATCCAAACCTCGCCGGCTACAACGTCATCGCCGATGAGTCCGCGAAGTGGCTGGCACCGGTGATTCGGAGGGCGCAGGCTGCGGGCGGGCGC
>JBKCXA010000356.1:0-3741 GCA_046316935.1 Prosthecobacter sp. | reverse complement strand
CGCTGGAGCGATGAAAATGGCACGCGCGTGAAGGATAGCCGCGACGCGATCAAAATCCTCGAAGACACTGACGGCGACGGCCGCGCGGACAAGGTCATTGACTTCGCCGACGGGCTGAACATTCCCACCGGCGTGCTGCCGTGGCACAAGCCGGAGCACAAGGCCGGCTGCATCGCCTTCAGCATCCCGAACATCTGGTACTTCGCCGACACCGACGGCGACGACAAAGCGGACTTGCGCGAGGTGCTCTTCGGCACGCTGGGATACGAGAAGGACACGCACGGCATGTGCAGCAGCTTCCGCCTCGGACTCGACGGCTGGGTGTATGCCACGCATGGGTTTAACAATACCAGCAGATTCGAAGTACGTCCTGATCGTTGGCGGGGCGATGGGAAAATGACGAATGAAGGAAGGACGAATGCCGAATTAAGCCCGAATGCCCCAAACCCGAACGCAGGCGCTTCGTCATTCGAGCCTCGTCATTCATTCGTCATTCCGCATTCCTCATTCGACATTCCTGGCCGCCGTCTCGAACTCCAATCCGGCAACGTCTTCCGCTTCCGCCCCGATGGCTCCGCCGTCGAAAAATACACCAGCGGCCAGGTCAACCCCTTCGGCCTCGCGTGGGACCGCTACGGCAATCTCTACAGCGCCGACTGCCACAGCTCGCCCGTGTATCAACTCATTCGCGGCGCCTGCTATCCCAGCTTTGGCAAACCGCATGATGGACTCGGCTTCGCACCCGTCATGTGCCAGCACACGCACGGCAGCACCGGCATCTGCGGCATCGTGTATCTCGACGGCGGCGTCTGGGGCCCGGAGTGGGACGATCACATCCTCCTCGGCAACTGCGTCACCTCCCGCGTCAATCACGACCACGTCACCTTCACCGGCTCCACGCCCAAAGCCAACGAACAGCCCGACTTCATCACCAGCGACGACCCCTGGTTCCGCCCCGTCGATCTCCAACTCGGCCCCGACAACGCCCTCTACATCGCCGACTTCTACAACAAGATCATCGGCCACTACGAAGTCCCCCTCGACCACAAAGGCCGCGACAAAACACGCGGCCGCATCTGGCGCATCGTGAACAAAAAGCACACCGAAAGCCTGCGGACCTCACCCGTGGCCGCTTCGCCGCTCAATGCGCTTCATTCCTCCAATCTCACACGGCGATACCTCGCCACCGAGATGCTCGTGCAGCAAAACAACCCAGCACACGACGCCGACGCACCTGCGAGCGAAGACTCCGTCGCCCATCGTCTCTGGATCGGTGCCCGGCTTGGCACCATCAGCACGAGCGAGTTCAAAACCGCGATGACTTCCTTCCCGCTCGCGAAAACACATGCGCTCAAGGTCGCGGACAGACTCGCAGGACTCGAAGGCATTCCAAGCTACTCCACACTCACACGCTCGATGGGTGATTATTCAGGCTTCACCATAACCATTTCTGACCCGTCAGGGGACGTCTCCGACGTCAAAACGATGCCAACAAGACAAGCAGCCGAAGATAAAAAAGCCTCCATCGAATGCATCGCCAGCACAGAAGGTCGTTCAGGCATCTTGGAACTGCTTCACCAGTTGCGTGATCACTCCCAAGCGAAAGACGAAACACTTCATGTCACCACCAAGATTGCTCTCAAGACCCTGTTGAGCGCCGCTGGCAGCTTCAAAGCACTTCCACCCGATACCAGTGAAGCCGTCGAGATCGCCCTCGCCGTTCCCACCTCCGAATCCAGCTATTGGCTGTGGCACTCGGAAACCAAATCTCCCAAACGATCCGCCAGCTTTCCTCAAATCCTCACCCACATCGCCCGCCACGGCGATCCCTCACTCCTCCCTCAAGCCATCGCACTCGCTCGTCGCTCCGCCGTCCCTTCGGTCGCTTCAGTCCCTTCGGTCCCTTCAGCTGCCCTCCCACTCCTCACCGCCCTCCACGACGGCCTCTCCGAACGCGGCACACCTCCACCGCCCGAACTCCTCACTTGGGCCCAAGACCTCGCCAAACAGCTCCTCGAAGCCGCATCCCGAAAACCCGCGCCAACGTGGACCAGCACCGGAAACGCCAACTGGTCCCTCCAGCCGCGAAAACTCGCTGACGGCACCGAAGTCACCGTCTTGCAAAGCATGGCCAAAGGCGGTGGCGACGAAGAAAGCCGCACCGGCACGCTGAAATCCAAAACCTTCGACGCACCCGCCAAACTCACCCTCTGGCTCAACGGCCACCGCGGCTTACCCACAGCCAAACCGCACGACAAAAATTCCCTCCGCATCGTCGAAGCCGAAACCGGCCGCGAACTCGCCCGTGCCTTCCCACCGCGACACAACGACGGCCGCCGCACCGAATTCGATCTCTCCAAACACACCGGCAAACGCGTCCGCCTCGAAATCATCGACGGCGACGACGGCAAAGCCTACGCCTGGCTCGGTCTCACCCGCATCGAGCCTCCCATCGTCAGCGTGAACGACTTCCAAAGCGAAGACAGCACCCGCGAGAACCTCAAAACCCTCGCCGTGATGCTCCAGCACAGCGCCCCGGCTGCCTTGCGCGAAAAACTCGCCACTTACCTCCCACCGCGACCCGCGCCACCACCACTCCCCGTCTCACCGGAGCAGCGCAAGCAGCTCGACACCCTCATCGCCGCCCGAGCCGCCGCTTTTGCCAAAGCCAAGCCCGACCTCGAAACCGGAGCCAACGTCTTCAAGATGAACTGCGCCGCCTGCCATCAAATCCAAGGCGAAGGCGGCCTCATCGGCCCGCAGCTCGACGGCATCGGCACCCGCGGCCCCGAGCGCCTCTGCGAGGACATCCTCGACCCCAATCGCAACGTCGATGCCCACTTTCACCTCCACACCTTCACCCTCAAAGACGGCTCGGTAACCGCCGGCTTCCTCAAAACCGAACTCGGCGAAGTCAAAGTGATCGCCGACGCCACCAGCAAAGAACACCGCCTCTCCAAAAAAGACATCACCAAGTCTGAAGTCACTCCGATGTCCCTGATGCCACCCACCTTTGGCCAGACGATGGATGAAGCCACCTTCATCGACCTCCTCGGCTACCTGCTCAGCGAGCAGGCAGCCAAGTAGCCATCGTCAGAAGCCGCGATGATGCCCATGGAATCCGCCAAAGCCTCCAAACGGCTGATGGCACACCGGCGGGGGCGGCGCACAACGCGGCACGACGGGAGCGCAGCCGCGTGACGAGTAGCCGTAGCTGCGATAGACCGGCGGCGAGTAAAACGAACGGCCATACACCGGCCTCGGGCAGGGGTCCGCCCAGGTCAGGGGATCGTCATACACATAGCAAGAACTCAGCGACATGGCGCACACCGCGCCCCCAAGGATTTTCAGCAGGTTGGTTTTCATGACGCGCCTCTGACGCGGTCACAAAATGCTTATTCAAACCCGTCCGCCACTTTTCCACGGAAGGAGACATCCTGCGAGGCATGCCAAGTCGTAATGCCGTGCATGCCCGATGCCTTTCACCTCCACCTCATGATCACCTGCGCCCTCGCCGGACTGGTGTGGACGGTGCAGGTGGCGGTGTATCCACTGTTCGACCGGGTGGGCGTGGATGCCTTCAAGGCATGGCATGCGGCGTACACAACGTGCATCGGATGGGTCGTGGGGCCCATGATGCTGGCGGAACTTGGCAGCGGTGTCTGGCTGTTCTGGACGGGAAGACGTGAAATGAGCTTTTCGATCAGTCTGGCGCTTCTGACTTTTGTTTGGCTCTCGACG
>JBKCXA010000355.1:0-3978 GCA_046316935.1 Prosthecobacter sp. | reverse complement strand
GAGGTGCGGGACGCGGGTTTCCTCACCCTGCAAGGCGAAGCCACGGATGAAACCGTGCTCAAGGCCGCTGGCATCGCCCGTGCTCGCATGCTGGCCACCGTTTTGCCAAATGATGCCGCGAATGTCTTCATCACGCTCAGTGCGCGAAACATGAACCCGCGCATCCAGATCATCGCTCGTGGCGAGGTGCCCTCCACCGAGCGGAAGCTGCTGCAAGCCGGTGCCAACCGCGTGGTGCTGCCCGCTCACATCGGGGCCGACCGCATTGCGCATCTCATCCTGCATCCAAACGCCCGCGAACTGCTCGGCACGCAGACAAAGTCCCGCGTCGAGTTCGAGCATCACCTCACCGAGCTGGGCCTCGACATGGAGGAGATCGAAATCGCCGCCGATTCGCCGCTGGCGCACAAACGCATCGCCGAGGTCTAATCCGAAGCCGCCGGCCGCCTCCTCGCCGTCGCCATCATGCGCAAAGAAGGCGGCACCGATTTGAATCCCACGCCGACTTCGATGCTGATGCCGGGGGATGCGCTGGTGGTGATGAAGAGAGCGATGCGAAAATGACGAAGCATGGAATGCGGCAGCCTGCTGCCGCTTTTCCGAGGCAGCCTGCTGCCGCCGCAGTCTCTCAGACTGCGAGAACGTCAATCGTTGGCAAAATGGACAGATGAACCTCGATTGAGGGCTTTCACAACGCTCGACGGCCAGCAGGCTGGCCTCCCGAAAGCGGCAGCAGGCTGCCGCAGTCCAAGTAGCCTGTCCCGGCTCATCACAGGAGTTTGTCATTCGTCCTTCCTCATTCTGGTTTCGTCATTTTCCCGACCGAATGGCTCGCCTTCTGCACGCATGAGGGCCGCATGACCAAACCTCCAGACCGACAGTTCGACGTAGCCATCATCGGCGGAGGGTTTGCGGGCGTGTATTGTGCCCGCGAGTTGCTCGCCCGCACGGAGGGCACGGGGCTGCGCGTCGTCGTCATCGCGAATGAGAACCACATGGTCTTTCAGCCCATGCTGCCGGAGGTCGTCGGTGGATCGCTCTCGGCGCAGCATGTGGTGAATCCCATCCGCATGATCTGCCGTGGTGCGGAGGTGCTGAAGGGCGAAGTCACGCACATCGACCTCGCCGCGGGCATCGTCACGCTCGATGGCGGCAGCGCCACGCCGCAGTTCACGGTGAGTTTTAAGCACCTCATGCTCTCGCCCGGCGCAGGCGTCGATCTCAGCCGCATCCCCGGCATGGCTGAGCACGCGTTCCAGATGCGCAATGTGGGCGATGCCATGAAACTCCGTGCCGCCATCATCAGCCGCATGGAGGAGGCAAATCTCCTCACCAAGCCCCCGCAGCGCAAAAATCTCCTCAGCTTCATCGTCGTCGGCGGTGGTTACTCCGGCGTCGAGACCGCCGGCCAGATCCAGGACCTCATCGCCGGGGTGAGCCGCTTTTATGAAAACATCCTGCCCGGCGAAGCCAGCGTCACGCTCGTGCACAGCGGCGAGCGCTTGCTCGGCATGCTCAGCGCCAGCCTGGGCGACTACACAGGCACCTGCCTCACGAAGATGGGCGTCAAAATCGTCTTCAAATGCCGCGTGCGAGCCGTCACCGCCAGCACCGTGCAGCTCAGCGATGGCGTCAGCCTGCCCGCCAGCCTCGTCGTCTGCACCGTCGGCAATGCGCCGCATCCCATGCTCACCAGCCTCGGTGCCTGCGGAGCGCTGCCGCTGGAGCGTGGCAAGGTCATCGTCGATGCCACCGGCCTCGCGAAAGGCCTCAGCAATGTGTGGTCCGCAGGCGATTGCGCCGCGTATCCGAAAAGCGATGGCGGCCTCTGCCCCGAGACCGCGCAGTTTGCCATGCGCCAGGGGGCTCTCGTCGGCAAAAACATCGCCGCCACCTTCGCCGGCAAAAAATTGAAGCACTTCACCTTCACCGGCCTCGGCGAACTCGCCACCATCGGCCATCGCAAAGCCGTCGCGCAGATCCTTGGCATGCGCTTCTCCGGCCTCATCGCCTGGTTCATGTGGCGCAGCATCTACCTCATGAAATTGCCCGGCCTCGACCGCAAACTCCGCGTCATGGCCGAGTGGACCTTCGAGCTCTTCTTCCCGCGCGACATCAATCTCCTCACGCCCTCGTTTTCATCCCCACTCGGCGAAATGCACCTCGAGACCGGCGACACGCTCTTCCGCTCCGGCGAGCCCGCCCGCAGCCTTTACGCCGTCAAAAAAGGCCGCGTGAACATCACCGATGCCAAAGGCGAACTCGTGAAGTCCGCCGGCCCCGGCGAGCACTTCGGCGAGCGTGCGCTGCTCGGCGATGGCATGTGGCGCTTCGACGCCATCGCCACCGAGCCCAGCGAACTCGTCGCCATCGACGGCGGCACCTTCAAAACCCTCGTCAAAAGCATCGGCAGCCTCGACACCCTCTTCCGCAGCACCGCGCAGCAATATCACCTGCCCGAAGAGATCCAAAAAAGCGTCGCCGCCATCCCCGAAGCCACCCGCCACGCCACCGCCGGCGATGTCATGACGCGCAGCGTCGCCTCGCTCGATGCCGCCAGCAGCGTGCAGGACGCCGTCGCCGAATTCCAAGCTCACCCGCACAGCACCTATCCCGTCACCGAGCACGGCAAAGTCATCGGTCTCCTGCGCCGCAGCATCTGCTACGAATGGCTCAAAAACCGCGGCCTCACCTGCGCCGACCCATTGAGCGCCCTCCCCCTCGCCAAGCCCTTCCTCATCCCGCCCGAAACGCCCGTCCCCGACCTCGTCGAGACCCTCATGCGCAGCGCCGTCAGCAAAGCCCTCGTCGTGGACGCCGATCAAAAACTCCTCGGCATCGTCACCCTCTTTGATCTGCTCCAAGGAGCGAGGTAGCCTTTCCATGGAGCGCGAGTATGGCGAAGCCTACTCGCCACGATGCGTCACGACGTCCGCGCATTTCAAAACCGTGGCGAGTGGTCTTCGACACACTCGCGCTCCACTCCGCGTCAGTCTTTGAGCGTGTTCACCGGCTTCAAAGCCCCGCGCCACGCCAGCAGCCCGCAAAGGCCGAATCCGAACGCATTCAGCGTCCCATGGATCATCCACATCTGCGGCATCGTCAGCGCCCAATTCGGCACCACATGCCGCAAACCGAACCCCATCGCCAAAATCATCGCGGAGAGCAGCGAGCCTCCTGAGACAATAAAAGCAGTCCGTGTCCAAAAGCCCAACCCGGAGCGGATTTGCACACCTCGCCGAATCTGCGAAACCGCCACTCCCAGCGCTCCCAGCACCAAAACCGTCACCCCAAACGGCTCCACAAACCGCAACACGCCAAAGTGCGTGCAAGTAATCCCCGCCGCCACCAGCGGCACACCGAGCAAGATCGCCACACACGAAAACCGCGTCCAGCACCCCGGCGACGCCTCCGCATTCAGCCCCGCCATGAGTGGCAGTGTGAACCCCGCATGATGAAAATGCGCCGCTGTCAGCAGCACGATCAGCGGATCAAAGTTCCAAGGCGTCCAGTTAGCCCGATGTGCCACGAGCCAAGCTGCGCCGATGGCAGGGAACAGCTGAGCAACGACCAGACAAACATCTTGATGGTCACCGAAACCGTTTGAGCACCATTTCCTCACCACTGTCCCTGCTGCGAGTAAACGCAGAGCCAACCAAGGCAGCGCAAACAAGAAGCCAGCCGGGATGATTCTTTGCAGCGTTGGATCATTCGCAAAAGGGGTTCTTGGGTCCACGGGTTGAAAAACGAGAGACAGACCAGCTAGAAAAGCAGCGCCGACTTCGATCCACGAAACCTGATCCTTCCGCCCTTGTGCACTCCATCGCTTTCCCAATGGCATCAAAATCATCGGCGAAAGCATCAGCAGGGCCGAAATCGCGGCTTCATTGTCACGCATGGTGACCAAGCAGAGCGGGCCTCCAGAGTCCGAGCTTCCCAGGCCACAGATCACAGTGCCCGTGCGCCGCACGACCCAGG
>JBKCXA010000354.1:0-3376 GCA_046316935.1 Prosthecobacter sp. | reverse complement strand
GTCCATATGCGCTCGTTCATGTCGTCGAACGCGAATTCGACGCTTTCGGCGATCATTTGCTCCACGCGTTCATCGGCGACGTCGATGGCGGTGCCGCGGATTTCGAGCGTGGTGTCGGTGTTCGTGGCGGTGTCACGGGCGAGGACGTGGAGGATGCCGTCGGCATCGAGGCTGAACTGGACGCCGACGCGGGCGCTGCCCTTTGGCCCGGCGGGGAAGGGGACTTCGATGCGCCCGAGCTCCCAATTGTCCTTCGCCAACTCACGCTCGCCCTGAAGGATGCGGATGAGCATGTTGTCCTGATTCGCGACGGCATTCGTGAACATCTCGCCGGCCTTGGCGGGGATGGTGGTGTTCCGCGGGATGATGATGTTCATGAGTCCGCCGAAGGTCTCGATGCCGAGCGAGAGCGGCGTGACATCGAGCAAGAGGACCTGCCTGAGGCTTCCAGCGAGGATGCCAGCCTGAATGGTGGCACCGAGGGCGATGGCCTCATCGGGGTTTTGGGAGGTGTTGGGCTCTTTGCCGAAAAGCTCAGCCACAAACTGCCGAACGAGAGGCATGCGAGTGCTGCCGCCGACGAGGATGACCTCGTCGAGAGTGCCCGGTTTGATGCCTGCATCGCTCAACGCCCGCAGGCAGTGCTGGCGCGTGCGATCAAGCCAAGGCCTTGCGAGTTTTTCGAGGTCGTCACGCCTGATGGTGATGCCTTCGAGCTCGGTCGCATCGTCCACGGAAAGACGTTTTTTGATCGTTTCGGCGGCTTCGAGCAGGTGAAGGTCATCGGGAGAGCGTGAGAGCTTGTCAGCGAGAAAATGAGCAAGCGAGCGATCGAGGTCGTCGCCGCCAAGTTGAGTGTCTCCGGCGGTGGCGAGCACTTGGAAGACGCCATCACGCATTTCGAGCACGCTGATGTCGAAGGTGCCGCCCCCAAGATCATACACGGCGACCTTTTGATGCTCGTCGAGCTTATCGAGGCCATAGGCGAGCGCGGCGGCGGTGGGCTCGCTGAGGATGCGCTCGACAGTGAGGCCGGCGAGCTCGCCCGCTTTCTTGGTGGCGGCTCGCTGTGCATCATTGAAGAAGGCAGGCACGGTGATGACCGCGCGGCTGACCGGCAGCTCCAAAGCGCGTTCGGCGATGCTTTTCAGGTGTTTGAGGATTTCGGCAGAAACATCCACCGGTGTGACGCCAAGCTCTTTGAGGTCGTAGTGCGGCTGCCAGCCGCTTTCGCCACCGCGACGACCGATGAGCCGCTTCACCGAGGTGATTGTGCGGCGAGGATGCAGGGCACGTTGTCGCAGCGCGATTTCGCCGACGCTGATATGGCCGTCTTTGCCATAACAAACAGCGCTCGGTGTGCTGCGGCTGCCATTTTCATCGGCGAGCAAGATGGGAAAGCCGCTGTCCACCACGCCGACGAGCGAATTCGTCGTGCCGAGGTCGATGCCGAGGATGGGGGAGGAGGGCGATTCAGGTTTCAAGTTTCAGGCCAGGGTGCTTTGGATGCATCTTGGGCCGGAAGGCTGAACTGAAAAGGACGAAGGATGGGAGGGGAACCGATTGACCGGAGTGACCGAAGCGACTTCGCTGAGGCAAGATCAGTCGTCGATGACGATTTGGTCCTCGGGCTGGAGCTCGGTTTCGGTATCGGGGCCGGGCTTGGAGAGGTCCAGAGGGATGGTTTTGCCGTTACGGATGAGCTTGGTGCGGCTGGGGCGGGCGAACTCGTTGAAGCTGCCTGCTCCGCTGACGGCCATCATGACTTTCATGCCATTGGTGTAGAGAACAGGACCATTTTTGCGGCAGCCGCTGAGGACGTGAACAAAGCGCTCTTTGATCTTGTCATCGGTGGTGACGGTGATGACGGGCTTGGTGAAAATCTCCTCCCGCATGTAAGCTTTCTCGATGGCAGTTTGCAGCTCGGATGGCTTTAAGCCAGCGGCTTTGACCTGACGGAGATGGACGAGATTGATCGTGCCCGCGTCACTGATGGTGTACACGCCACGAATCTGCGTAATGTCCGCCTCCTGCACGCCACCGATGTTCAGCGTGATGCTGTCGCCGGGCTTGAGCGGCAGCTCGGCGGCGGTGGCGAGGGTCGTGACCGCGAGGAGCAAGGTTATCAGCTTCATAAACGAGGCGGCGGGAGGTTACTCGGGAACGATGATCTGGTCCTCGGGCTGCAGTTTCATGTCCTTGGACGGATCGGAGGAGATGTCCTTGAGGTTGATCTCGTAGGTCTGGCCGCCGCGGATGAGCTTGGTCTTGCTGGGCTTGGCGAATGGGCTGAAGCCGCCGGCGGCGGAGATGGCTTTCAGGACGGTCATGCCGTTGTTGTAGGGGACGGTGCCGTTGCCTTTGATGCCACCGACCACATAGACCATGCGGGTGGTGGCGGCATCGCCAGCATCGATGGAGACGGTGACGGTGGGACGGGTGTAAATCTCTTGAGAGACATAGGTCTGCTCGATCGTGCGCTGCAGGGTGGAGGGCTTCACATTCTGGGCACGGACCTCTTTGATGTAGGGGAGATTGATGGTACCGTTGTCGGCGACGGTGTACACCTTGCTGATCTGGGCGATTTCATTGTCTGGGACGCCAGCAATGGTGACGGTGATGCGGTCGCCGGGCTTGAGGGCGATCTCGCCATTTTGCGCCGGCGCGATGATCGTGCCCAGAAGGAAGGCGACGAGGAGTGTGAGGGGCGTTTTCATGCTGTGGTGGATGGTTGGAAGATTAGAAGACATCGCCGCCATGCTGGGCGGGCTGCTGCATCGGTGCGCCGACATCGGCGACGGTGGCCTGCTTGCGCTTTTTGCGCCGCGAGGGCTTGGCATCGCCGGAGACGGGATTGTTCGGCGAGTAGTAGGTGTAGTAACTGGTGTAGTAGGAGTACTGGGCGTCGCTGGCGAGATCGACGTTGTTGAGCACGACGCCGATGACCTTGCCGCCGACGTTTTCGACGGTCTGCTTCACGCGGAGGAGCATGTGACGCGGCAGTTTGCGATGCTGCACGACGATCATGGTCATGTCGGCCTCGTTCGCGAGCACGGAGGCATCGCTGACGCCGAGGATGGGCGGGGAGTCGATCAAGACGAGGTCGAAGCGGCTCTTCACATCGGTGATGAGATCGACCATGCGCTGGGAATTGAGAATGCCGGCGCTGTCAGCGGGAAGCAGGCCGCTGGGCATGAAGTAGAGATTCTCCACCGGCGTGCGGACGACGACGTCCTCGAGGCGGATGTTTTGCGTGAGGTAGTTCGAAAGGCCGTGCGTGTGGCTGACATCGAAGTGGCGATGCATGCTCGGGCGACGCAAATCGGCATCGATGAGCAGCACGTTGTAGCCACCTTGGGCGCAAACATAAGCGAGG
>JBKCXA010000353.1:0-4886 GCA_046316935.1 Prosthecobacter sp. | reverse complement strand
GGAGATGAAGTTCACGCTGGTCATCAAACCGCACCGCATGCAGGCCATGAGCCGCCCCGAGGATGCGATCTGGCTCTTCAAGCAGCTCGGCGAACCGAAGCAGCTCCGCATGATCTACGACTACAGCCACTTTCACCACCGCGAGCCACAGATGACCATCGCCGACACGGTGGCGCAGAGCCTGCCTTGGACGGTTTACGTCGCGTCGAAGGACGTGGTGATGAAGGACGGCAAGGCGGCCTTCGCCCTCACCGGCGAGGCCGGCGACCTCGACCATGCGGACATCGTGAAGGCCTTCGTCGCCGGTGGTTACACGGGTGATTTCTGCTGCGAGGTGAGCAGCCAGATCTGGAAGGCGAAAGGCTACGATGCCATCGCGGCAACGAACACCTGCTACAAGAACCTCGCGGCAGCCTTCCAACGGGCGGGCGTCGTGCAGCGCCGGTGAAGAGAAGCGGACCGCGCCACGTATCGTGTGGGATGACACGCCTTCTTCTCATCCTCCTCGCCTGCTTCGCCAGCCAAACACTCGCGCAGCCGGCCTTCAAAAAGGTCCTCTTCCTCGGCAACAGCATCACCAAGCACAGCCCCAAGGCCGACATCGACTGGAGCGGCAACTGGGGCATGGCCGCGAGCGCGGAGGCCAGGGACTATGTGCATGTCTTCACCCAGGCGCTCAGCGACAAACAAGGCTCCACGCCGGAGATTCTCGTCAAAAACATCGCCGACTTCGAGCGGGCGCATCAGGGCTATGACATCGCGGCAAAGCTCAAAGAGGCCATCGACTTCCAGGCGGACCTCATCGTGCTCGCCATCGGTGAAAACGTGCCCGCTTTAAAGACGCCGGAGGAAAAGACACAGCTCCAGGCCGATGTGACGGCACTGCTGAAGTCGCTGCAAGGTCCCCGCAAGCCGGTGATCCTCGTGCGCAGTTGCTTCTGGGCGAATGCGGCCAAGGACGAGGCGCTGCGCGGTGCCTGTGAGGCGGTGAAAGGCATCTACGCCGACCTCAGCGCCTTGAGCGCCGACAAGAGCCTCTACGGCAAGGCCGAGCGCGAGTTCAAACACGCCGGCGTCGCCAACCATCCCGGTGACAAAGGCATGGCAGCCATCGCCGAGGCGTTGATGAAAGCGCTGGCGAGGTAAGCACCCGCATCAGCTCAGACGAGCTTGCTTCGTCTGGGCGGGACACCCTTTCGTGACTTCTTGCCCGTGTCGCCCGGGGGCGGCACCTCCTTCGCGGGGGATTGGCGATCCGCGGCCCGTTTCTGGCCCTCATGAATCTGCTCAGGAGTCATCTGCCCTTCCAGCACGGAGAGGTCGCGCTTGGCGGCCAGATGACCTTCCTGGGCCGCGAGGCTCATCCATTTATACGCCTCCACATGATCCTTCGGGACGCCATCCCCACGAGCGTATTGGCGTGCCAGGATGTATTCGACGGCCGACCGTATCTTGGTCGCCTGCACCGTGTCGGCGTGGGCCGGGCCGAGCACCCGGCGGCGGACGGTCACCACCTCGTTGAGCATTCCCAGTCCCTCGTTGATGCGGCCCGCCGTGGCATAAAAGATCCCGAGATCGTTCTCCGCCGAGAGGGTGCGCAGGCTCTCCGCGCCGTGCAGCCTGCGCAGCACCGGCAGCAGCTCCTCCATCATCGTGATCGCCTCCTCCTTGCGCCCCGCCTTCATGCGGTAACCGGCCAGGTTTTGCATGACTGCCAGCGTTTGAGCGTGCTCCGGGCCGAGCACCTTCCGGCTCAGCGGCAGCAGGTCCTGCTGCATCCTCAGCGCCTCGGCCGGCTGCCCGGCGGCGTAGTAGGAAGTGGCCAGGTTCGCCATCGCCGCCAGGGTGGTGGGATGCTCCGGGCCGAGCACCTTGCGGCAGAGCGGCAGCGCCTTCTCCGCCAGTTGAAACGACTCTTCCCGGCGCCCGGCCTCGAAGTAGAATTTGGCCAGGTTGTTCCCGGCGATGAGCGTGGAGGGGTGCTCGGCACCCAGCGTCTTCAGAAAGAGAGGTCGAAGCGGCTCGGCCAGCTTCAGCGCCTCCTCGCGATGCCCCGCCTCCGAATGGTGCAGGGCCAGATTATCCATCGCCGTCAGCGTGTCCGGGTGCTCCAGCCCGTTCTGCGCCCGGCTCAGCGTGACGGCCTCCTCCAGCGTTTTGACCGTCTCATCCACCGGGGCCGCGGTGGCCGGCAGGCAGAGCAGACACGGCAGGACGGCGAGCAAGAGGGTGGGATGTGCTTTCATAGGAAATCAGGTCAGCCACTCGACTCTTTGACGGCGATGCCGTTCGAGTGGCATTCCCCTCAACGATCAACCCGCCATGCTTTGAGCATCTCCCTCCTTGTTCAGCCGTTTATTTCAAGCCTGACAGGCCGCGCCGGCCTGCGCCCCCTGCCCCGAACGGATTTTACCCCAGACACAAGCCCAGGTTCATAGAACCAAACCAAACAACCACTCGGTCCGGACCTCTGTGCCTCTCTGCGCCCCCCCCCGCCCACATCGCTGGGCATGATGGTTAACGAAGAGACACTTTGGCTGGTAAAAGATGGGCGGTAAAAGCGACGAAGGGCCGAAGCAATCTTACCCCCTGGAAGGTCATCGGTGCCTCGGGCAAAGCCTTGCCATCCAGTCCACCCCCTGCTTGGATGAAATACCTCCCTCATGGCCGACGACACGAAACAGACCCTCCACACCCAGCTCTGGAACATCGCGAACACGCTGCGAGGGAAGATGGGGGCGGATGAGTTCCGGGACTACATCCTGGGCTTCATCTTCTACAAATACATCTCGGAGCGCATCCACCTCTTCGCGGACGACATCCTGAAGCACGATGGCGTCACCTTTGCCGAGCTGGATGAGGCCAAGGCGGAGCACCGGGAGATGCTGGAGGCCATCGAAAAGGAGGCCGTGGACCGCCTGGGCTATTTTTTAAAGCCCGCCGAGCTGTTTCACCGCGTGGCGGAAAAAGGGGCGCGGAAGGAGGACAACTTCATCTTGGAGGACCTCGCCGCCATCCTGAAGCACATCGAGTCCAGCACCATGGGGCATGACAGCGAGGAGGACTTCGAGGGGCTGTTTGAGGACCTCGACCTCGGCTCGTCCAAGCTCGGCAAGACCGAGAACCAAAAGAACGAACTCATCGCCAAGGTGCTCGTGCATCTGGACAAGATCGACTTCCGCCTCGCTGATACCGAGGCGGACGTGCTGGGGGATGCCTACGAGTATCTCATCGGCCAGTTCGCCAGCGGCGCGGGGAAGAAGGCGGGCGAGTTCTACACCCCGCAGGAGGTCAGCACCATTCTGGCGAAGATCGTCACCACCGGGCGGAAGAGCCTCAAAAGCGTCTATGACCACACCTGCGGCTCCGGCTCCCTGCTGCTGCGGGTGGCGAAGGAGGTCGAAAACGTGGGCCACTTCTACGGGCAGGAGATGAACCCCACCACCTACAACCTCGCCCGCATGAACATGATCCTGCACGGCGTGCACTATCAGCGCTTCGACCTGCGGAATGAGGACACCCTGGAGCATCCCGCGCCCGAGCATGCCGACCTGCGCTTTGAGGCCATCGTGGCGAATCCGCCCTTCTCCGCGAACTGGTCCGCCAGCGAGGTGCTGAAGGGCGACGACCGCTTCAGCGCCTATGGGAAGCTGGCCCCCTCGTCGAAGGCGGACTTCGCCTTTGTGCAGCACATGGTCCACCACCTCGATCACGGGGCCACCATGGCCTGCGTGCTGCCGCATGGCGTGCTGTTTCGTGGCGGGGCCGAGGAGCACATCCGCCGCTACCTCATCGACACCTGCAACTACCTCGACGCCGTCATCGGCCTGCCAGCCAATATCTTTTACGGCACCGGCATCCCCACCTGCATCCTCGTCCTGAAAAAAGGCCGCGAGCACCCGGACGACATCTTGTTCATCGACGCCAGCAAGTGTTACCAAAGCGCGACCAACCAGGATTATCTGCGCCAAGAGGACATTGAGCAGATTGTCGGTACCTATCGAAAGAGAGTAAGCATCGCCAAGTTCAGCCATGTGGCCGATCTCAAGGAAATCGAAGGGAACGGCCACAACCTCAACATCCCGCGTTATGTGGATACCTTTGAAGAAGAGCAGCCAGTGGACCTGAAAGCGGTTTCGCAGAAGCTGGTGGAGCTTGAGAAGGAAATAGACACCACCACCTCTGTGATTGCTGGCTACTGCAAGGAACTGGGTATCAAAACACCGTTCTGATCCATGTCCTCCTCCAAAACATCACCACAAATCCGGTTTTCTGAATTCAAGGAGCCGTGGGCCGAGGAGCGTCTGGATTTCTTCTTCAGCTCCAGCCGCGCCAAGGGGCAGGACGGCTTGCCGACTCTGTCCGTGACGCTTGATCGCGGCTTGATTGATCGTGCAGAGCTGGATCGAAAGATGGAGACCAACCTGGGGCCTGACGAGCACCTGCTGGTTCGTGAGAAAGACATTGCCTACAACATGATGCGCATGTGGCAGGGCGCATTTGGTCGTTCTGATCGCGAGGGGATAGTCAGCCCGGCCTATGTGGTGATCCGTCCAAAGAGCAGCGCAGACAGCGCCTACTTTGCTTATGCCTTTCGCCGGAACAGGTCGATTTACCTGTTCTGGGCTTACTCTTATGGCATCACCAACGACCGCCTTCGTTTGTATGCCGATGACTTCCTGCGCATTCCCTTCCGCTCACCCAAAGTCCCCGAGCAGCAAAAGATCGCGGCGTTCCTGACGGCGGTGGATGGGCGGATCGAGCAACTGAGCCGGAAGAAAGCCCTGCTGGAGGCCTACAAGAAGGGCGTGATGCAACAGCTCTTCACCCAGACCCTCCGCTTCCAAGACGACCACGGCCACGACTTCCCCGACTGGGAGGAGAAA
>JBKCXA010000352.1:0-6190 GCA_046316935.1 Prosthecobacter sp. | reverse complement strand
CCTCACCCCTCCCGCCGTCGAGCGTACGTCACCGGACCGTTGGCGGCGATGTAGTTGCTGCCCGTGCCGGCGAGGGTGAGGTTTTTGGCGAAGGTCTCGCCAGGACCGGTGTATTCCAGTCCGCCGTTCAGAGCCGCGCTGCCGAGGGTGATGTTGGTGAAGCTGCCGATGGCGGCAGTCAGATTGGTCGAGGCGACGGCACCCTGATTGATGGTCAAGTTTCCGCTGATCGTGTTGGCGACTGCCGGATACATGGCCATGAAGTTGTTGCCCGCGAGGATGAGATTTCCCGCGCCGGTGAGCTGGCCGGCGATGAGCTGGTTTTGGGCGTCGTCAACCGTGAGCGTCTGGCCAGCAGCCACATTGGTAATGGCACCGCGCTGCATGTGGAGGGCACCAATGGTTTCGGTGGCGGCGATGTTCAGGGTGGCACCGTTGAGGACATGCCAGTCGTTGTCGTCTTGGGAAGCCGCGCCGCCGGTGAGGGAGACGGTGCCCTGACGGATGTAGTTGCTGCCGCTGTTGACGGTATTGGCACCCGAGAGGGTGGTCGTGCCAGAGTTGTTGAAGACCCAGACGTTGTTGCCTGAGAGAACGCCGTTGTAGGTCTGGCTGGCACTGCCGCCGATGACGATGATGTTGTTGTTGACGATGTTCAGCAAGTTGCTGGCTCCTCCGCCTGCCAAGGTGGCGTTCAAAAACAGCTTACCGCCACCTTCTGTTTGAATCAGGTTACGCTGGGTGCCTAGGCCCGCAGTGGTGGAGCCGAGGTTGATTGTGCCATCCAAGGTGACGCTGCCGAGGCCAGCACGAATGATTTGGGCGTTCTTCGCATTCGTGCCGTCGTGGGCGGGCGTGAGATTGAAGGTGTTGGACATGGTGATGTCCTGATTGAAGTGGGTGCGGACCGAGGCAATGCCACTGGTGCCGACGACCGCGCCGTTCGAAACCAAGTTGATCGGGCCCGTGCCGAAACTATTGCCGTAGGTATCATTTCCGAGCTCAGCAACGGCGCTCACATTCGTGCCGGTCGCGCCGGGCGATACGAGGAGCGTGCCGCTGAATCCGCTGAGGTCACCCGTCAGGTAGTTGGCGTTGCGGTAGAGAGCCAAGGTGCCAGCACCGGTGATGGTGTTATCAATGACGTAGTTGTCATTGGTGCTGATGGCGAGCGTGCCGCCGGAAGCGATGCTGATAGAGCCCGTGCCGAGGAACCCACGCGCACCGGCGAGGGTGCCGACCTGGACGATGGCACCGTTGCCGACGCTGGTGTTTTCCCAGCGGGAGCCGGTGGTGGCCGCAGGGTTGAGAATGAGGGTGGAGGGCGTGGCGCCGCCGACGCCGGTGAAGCTGAGGTCCGAGCCGGGAACGGCGTAGATTTCACCCGTGATGATGTGGCTGACGGCTGCTCCTGGATTGGACACGTGGATGGTGCTGTCGCTGGTAAGGACGATCGGGGCGTTCAGGGTGGTGGCCACCGTGCTGCGAAGGTCGAGCGTGCCGCCGTCAAGGTTGAGCACCTCAGTGATGGTGCCGCCGGCGGCGACATTGACCAGGAGGCTGCCGGTGGAGTTGACAGAGGTGAGGTTGGCCCAGCGGTTGGTGACCGCCGTGGCGGCCGCGCCGAGGCCTGCATTGTTGGTGATTTCGAGCGTGCCGTTACGAACGGTGACACGGCCAGCGAAGGTGTTGGCACCGCCCAATGTGGTGGTTCCTGCACCGAGTTGCTCGATGTTGCCGGTGCCGGAGATGATGGCCGTGCCGAACGTGAGGGCATCGCTACGATTGATACCAAGCGTGCCGTTGTTCAGGATGGCCCCGCCACCGACCATGCCGGTCGTGCTACCGTTACCGACCTGAAGGTAGCCACCGCCAATGTTCGTCGCGCCCGTGCCGACGATACTGTTCGTGATGATGGTCTTGCCACCGCCGGACGTGGTGATGATCGTATTGGTGCCAGCCACGTTTGAAAGGACGAGGTCACCAAGCGGGTTGTTCTGGTGAATGATCAACTCATTGCCAGTGGCACTCAGTGCACCGGAAATGGTCGTGGTATTGGCACCGACGGAACGTCTTACGAGAATACCGCCTGTGGAAAGGTCCGTGGCACCGGTGATGTCCGCGGCATTCGCCCCGGAGAAGCGGAGGGTGTCAGCCGAGCCACCGGCATTGGGTCCAGCGGCGGTGATGTCCACATGAAGGCCCGCGCCAAAGGTGTCGGCGGAGAAAGTAGCGAGTCCTGTGATGGCCGCATTGGTGCCATTGGCGACCGCCCAGGAGGTACCCTCAAAGGTGGCGTAACCACCCAGGATGCCACCGGCATTTGCGGTGGAGGTGGAGGCGGAGTTTCGGCCAAAATCAATGGTTCCGCCCGCACTGCGGGTAATGGCACCCAATCCAATTCCGGAACCACCCGGAGCCTGACCCGTGGCTGTATCCGCCGTGTGGGAGGCCCAAGCGCCAATGGAGGAAGAACCTCCATTGAGAGTGGTGGAGGCCACGGATTCCAGGATGGCAGCCCCCGAACCGGCAGCGTAAACAGCCAAGTTACCGCTTGTCAGAGTGAGCGCTCCGGTGGCAGGCAAGATGTTATTGCCGGATCCATAAGAAAGGTTGAGCGAGGCACCATTGCTGACGGTAATGCCGCCAGTGTGTGTATTATTGCCCGAAATGGTAAGACCACCATAGTTGGACAGGGTAAGTGCGCCAGCACCGCTGAAAGAACCCGAGTAACCGGTGGCGGAAACCGCACCGCTCCAACCTTCCCGCACAGTCAAGCCCTGCGTTAGCACCGCGTTGCCGCTTCCGGCGATGGAGCCGACGGTGTCAGCGAGAGTCACCGTTAATTGCGTGCCGGTGCCGTTCAGATTGAGGCGTGCCGCGTCGCCCAAGACACCTGCGGCGAGGTTCACGGTGAGCGCGGCGTTGGTTCCCACATTGTAGGTGCCGTTGAAGGCGTTGCTGTTGCCCGTCATGGTCAGCGTGGCAGCACTGGCAGCATTGAGATTGAGAACGGAGTTTGCAGTTCCGGTGATCACCGTGGCTGTGGACTGGGTGTTCTGATTGCTGAGAGTCAGAGAGCCGTTGACGAGCTGGATGGTGCCGCCCGTGCTGGAGGCATTGATGCGGAGGGCGGTCTGGGCGGTGCCATTAATGTCCAGTGTGCCACCAGTGAGGCGGAGGCCGGTGCCGGTGGAGAGCGTGCCGACGATGTCGGAGCCGGAAACCGCACCAACACCCGCCGAGCGGCTGAGAACTCCTGTTTGCAGAGTACCGGCGGTGATTTGAGTCTCACCGGTGTGGGCATTCGTGCTGGTGCCCATGAGCCTCCAGAGATGGTTGCCGGACTTGATGAGCGTGGCCGCGCCCTGGATAACGCCGTTGAAGGTGTAAACACCGGCGAGGGTGGCCAAGCTCGGAGCCGTGTTTTCATTGACCGTAAGGTTGGTGGTCAGCGTCACGATAGGAGCCACGGTGGTGAGGTAATTGCTGGTCAAACCGCCAACAGGCTGGGTGCCCGTGCCGAGGATGATGCGGGCATCTCCCTTACCGCCCTGGAGGAAGGGAATGACATCGCCACCGGTGGTGGTGACATTCAAGGTGGTGCCGCGGTTGGTCATGTAAACTTCGTTGGAGGCGTCAAAGCCCTGAGCACCCGCGATGGTGAAGGTGCCGTTTTCAATGAAGGCAGGTCCGTCGAAAACGTCGGTGGTGCCGTTGCTCCAGGTGAAGTTGCCGGAGCCTTCCTTGATGATGTAACCGGCGCTGCTGCCCGGCAGGAAACGGCCGGAGAATGTGGAGGTGGAGTTGTCACCACCGAAGGCCAGAATGCCTACGTTGGCACCGCTAGTGAGATTGATCGTGGTCGTAGCGCTGCCACCGGCGAGGGAGCCGACCCGCTCGAATGACAAGAGGTTGGTGCTGCTGTTAGCAAAGTTGAGGGTTTGGGTGCCCGTGCCAGCGAAGACCAGTTGCGAGGAGTCGCTGAGGGTGTCGTGCAGGGAGAACTTCTGGCCGTTCCAAATGCCGCCGATCTGCACGGTGCCCGCATTGATGGTGGTGGCGCCGCTGTGGGTGCTGTTGCCGGTGAGGATGAGGGTGCCAGTGCCGTCCTTGGTGAAGCCGCCGAGGCCGGTCAGAGAGCTGTTGAGCACGCTCGTGGAGGTGACCGTGGGTGCAAAGTTGGTGGTCGGGCCGGTCGGGACGTTCTGGTTCACCAGGATGGTGTTGTTGTCGATAATCTGCACCACGTAACTGCCCGCGGTGATCCCGGTGCCGGTGATGAGGTCGCCCACCTTCAGCAGAGTGGTATCAATATCCCGAACAATACGACCGTTGGCGGAAGCGGAGTCGGCCGAGGCGGTGAGGGCGGTGGGAGTGCCGTCGGTATAGGTGGAGGTAAGGGTGGCACCCGCACCGAGGGCGAGGGTGGAATTGCGGGTTCCGGTAACCGCGCCGACGGAGTCGGTGGCATTGACGGTGAAGGCGGTGTTCCAGCCAGCATTGCGCACAGCCACGGTATCCGCGAGCGATCCGCCCACACCAATGGTGACACCACCGCCGCTCTGGCCGCCGAAGTTGGTGATGTTCACAGCACCCGTGAATGTGTTGGCACCGGAGAGGGTCTGGGTGCCCGTCCCGACCTTGTTCAAGCCACCTGCGCCTGCGGTGATGGCACCGGCAAAATCGGTCGAGGTATTGTCCAAGCCCGTGGTCAGCGATCCAGCACCCATCAGGATGGAGGCACCGGCCACGCCGGCGAGTGAGCCGACGGTTTCACTATTGCCATTGAGATCAAAGACGCCTGTGGCACCCACCGAAACTGCGGAACGGTCGGGAATCACCTGCACCAAGTTGGCAGTGCCGATCCTGAGGGTTCCCGCCGTGATGGTTGTCGTGCCCGAATAGTTGTTGCCGCCGGAGAGGATCAGCGTGTTGGTCCCAGCCTTGGTGAAGGAGGCACCATTGACGCCGGCGCCAGTTTCCTGGATGACGCCAGCGAAAGTCACCGGAGCGCCTCCATTGTCCGTGACAGTGAGGTTGGTGGCCGTGGCACCCCGGGCAAGATTGAGACGGGAGTCGGCCACACCGGTCAGCGATCCGATGGACTGGCCGAAGCCGTTGTTGATCTGCCAAGTGGAACCCGCATTGGCAAGGTTCACCGAGGCGGTGGCAACTAGAGAGTTTGCCACATTGGAGATAAAGGTGGAGTAGCCACCCAGGGAGGTGGCAAGAGCAGTGTTGTTCACCGTGAGGCCGCTTGTTGCCAATGCCTTGTTGGTCTGGAGGATGCCTGCGTTCACCGTGGTGGTACCGGTGTAGCCAGCCGTGCCGCCCGCTGTGAAGACCTGGGTGTAGGCACCATTCTTGATCAGGTTACCTGCCGTGGCGGCGAATGCACCCTGGTAGTTCTGCACACCACCGAGAGAAAGGATTTCAGCGCCACCGCTGTTGGCGAGATCGGAGCCGCTAAGGGTCAAGGTGTTGGCACCGAGGGTGACACTGGCCGTGGTCTGGTCACCACGGAGGGCTGCGACGGAAACATCAAAACCATTCAGGTCCAGGACTGAGGTGGCGGCATTCAGAAGCATGCGGCTGTTGCTGGAAATGCCCGTGGCCGAACCTGCGCGAAGTGTGGTGGAAGCAGATACGTTGGTGGCTCCAGAGTAGTCATTGGCACCACTAAGGGTGACAAGATCACGCGCGATCGTGACCGCACCCGTGCCGGTGATGTTATTGGCGAAGGTGTTCTGCGCGTCGCTGGCGCTTGTGGATTTGTTGAACACCAGCGTGCCATGGTTGACAATGGCACCGCTGCCGAGGTCGGCGTTGTCACTGGCCGCCGCATTCCCGCCCACGTTCAGTGTGCCGGCTGCGATGGTCGTGCCGCCAGTAAAGGTGTTGTCCGCGTTGATTGTCACTGTGGCATTCCCGCCGCTGAAAAGATGCAAAGCATCAGTGCCATTGTCAGCAATGACCATGTTCACGGTCAGCGCGGTCGTAGCGGTGGCGGCCACGTTATAAAGATACAAGGTGTCAGTATTCGCATCGCTGGCGACACCCGCAGTTAGCGTGCCCTGGCCGATGGTGGCCGCGCCGATGGTACGCGCAAAGTTGCCCACACCGATGATGCCACCGCCGTTGGCTCCATCGTCAATGGTCAGTGTGTTGCCCGCGCCGATGTCAAGGG
>JBKCXA010000351.1:0-6333 GCA_046316935.1 Prosthecobacter sp. | reverse complement strand
CGCGCCTTCGACTGGGACGCCGTCGAAATCACCCGCAAGACCCGCGAGAGCGAGCTGCGCCAGCATTTGAAGCTCCTCCCCGGCGTCGCCGATCTCCTTCAAGAAGCCGATGCTCTCGGCCTGCGCATCGCCATCGCGTCCAGCAGCCCGCGCACATGGATCGATTCGTGGATGGACCAGCTCGGCCTGCACGATCACTTCGATCACATCTCCACTGTCGATGACACCGGCAAGGTGAAGCCCGATCCCTCGCTCTTCCTGCACGCCGCCGAAAAACTCGGCGTCTCGACCGATGAAGCCGTCATCTTCGAAGACTCCCTCAACGGCCTCCGCGCCGCCCTCGCCGCCGGCATCCGCTGCGTCGTTGCACCGGGACCGATGACCCGCCACCTCGACTTCGAAGGTGCGTGGAGGCGTGTGGAGTCTCTGGCGCATGTCACGATCGCCGAGCTGATGAAAGAGTGATCGTTCTTAATGTCCGCGGATCAGCGGCATCAACCAGCCGAGCACGATGGCGGCCAACAAGATGAGGCCGACCCAGAACCACAAACTGTTCTGATTGCCGCTCACGGTGCCTTTTGGCTTCGCGGAGCCAAATTCGCGGGCGATGAAGTCATCGTAGTCGAACTCGTCATCCGGCAGGTCGAGCCCGTCATAGGTCTCGGCATCTTTTTTCCAGCCGGACTTCTCGCAGGCGCCGCATTCATCGCAGGCGGCCTGGCCTTTGGGGACCCATTCGCCGCAGACAGGGCATTGACCGGGAGGTTTGAAGCGTGGCATGGTGTGCAGAATGGCCTTCGTCCGCGCCTCCGCCATCGTTTTCAGCCTGCTTCTCGTCGCCATGGCGGCGGGATTCTGGTGGTGGCGCGTCCATGGCCTGCGGGGGGCTGGCACTGAACCGCTCGACCCGGCGTTTCAGCGGCTGACTCCGCAGGATGTCGCCTTTTTGCCGGTGGCGGTGCGGTTTGACATGCCGCTGGGTTCGCAACACGGGGCGTTCACCTACAACGCGAGGCCGTTTCGCATCGCGAGGCACCTCGGCGATGATCTCAATGGCATCGGCGGGGAGAATTCCGACCTGGGAGACGCGGTTTTTGCCGCCGGAGCGGGTCGTGTGGTTTACACCGGCATGCCCGGTGCCGGCTGGGGCAAGATGATCATTGTGGCCCACCGCCTGCCAGATGGGGATGAGGATGGCCCGGTGGTTCAGACGATGTATGCGCACCTCGATGAGATCCTCGTCAAGAACGGCCAGATGGTCCAGCGAGGGGACAAGATCGGCACAGTGGGCACGGCGGAAGGAGCGTATCTGGCCCACCTGCATTTCGAAGTCCGGCAGGGACCTTACATCAATCCGGCGGAAGGTTACGCGGACACGCCGCTGAACCGGCTTTCACCGGAAAAATTCATTTCCGCACGCCGCGGTGCCGGGGCTGCGGATCTGGGACCCGCGCCCAAGCTTGGGCGATGACACCGATCAGCCGCGGCGCGGGTGAAAGTGCCCTTGGACGGGTTTGGGCTTGTTGATGGAGGCGCGGCGGAGCTTGTCCATCATGGCGATGCCCATGCCATGCTCGAACATGGGCTCGGCGATGATTTCATCGACACCGAGTTCATCGAGGCGACGCAGGCAGTGGAAGAAGCGCACGGCGGCCTCGGGCAGCTTGCCGCTGCCGGGACTTAGCATCATGACTTCTTCCCAGTCGTGCAGGCCCACGTAGCCGTCACGCTCCTCGCCGCTGAGGCTGAGCAGGGCATAGGTTTTGCCTTCCTCGGCCTGGAAATCGGAGGGGCGCGTGAGCAGGCGCAGCGGCGTGCGCGGGGCGTAATGCTTCGCGAGCTGGCCGGGAGCATCGGTGGCCTCGTCGAGCACGGTGCGGCTCCCGAGCTGCACTTTGCCATAGGGTTTCAAATCGTCTGGCGTGAGCGGGCCTGGGCGCACGATGGTGATGACGGGCTTGGGACTGCCCGCTTCGATGCGGATGATGGTGGATTCGAGGCCGTGAAGGCTGGCACCGCCATCGACGATGAGCGGGATGCGGCCATCGAGCTCGGCGAGCACGGCATTCGCACTCGTGGGGCTGATGGAGCCGAAGCGGTTGGCGCTGGGCGCGGCGAGTGGTTTGTCGAGCGCGGCGGTGATGCGGCGGAAGATGGGATGACTGCTCACACGCACGGCAACGGTGGGCAGGCCGGCGGTCACAAGATCAGGCACGATGGGCTTTTTCGGCAGCAAAATCGTCAGCGGGCCGGGCCAGAAGCGCTCGGTGAGCTGCTTCACGACGGGCGCGATGTCCGCCGGCACGTCGGCGACGGTGTCGAGCTGGTTTTTGTGCGGCAGGTGGACGATGAGCGGATCAAAGGTGGGCCGCTCCTTGGCTTCGAAGATCTTTGCGACGGCCGCGGCATCGAGCGCATTGGCGGCGAGGCCGTAAACGGTCTCCGTGGGCAGGGCGACGACCTCCCCCGAGCGCAGCAGGCGCACGGCCTCCTCGACCGCATGGTGCAGGAGAGGCGGCTCGTCGGTGGGGAGGATGGGAGTGGACATGGTTGGAATGACGAATGACGAATTTAGAATGACGAAGCTTGTTGGCCTCTGTCAGTGTGAATTCGTCATTTTCCGGGGCTTTCGATCATCGCCCAGGCGTTGTGGTTGTGGATGGACTCGAAGTTTTCGGCCTCGACGCGGAACCAGGTGAGGCGCGGATGGCTTTTGGCCTTTTGGGCGACGTTGCGCACGAGGTCCTCGACGAAGACGGGATTGTCGTAGGCGGCCTCGGTGACGAATTTTTCATCGGGACGCTTCAGCAGGCTGTAAAGCTGAGCGCTGGCGGAGGTCTCGACGAGCTCGATGAGGTCCTCGATCCAAACCGGTTCGCTGAAACGCACGGCGAGCGTGACGATGCCACGCTGATTGTGGGCACCGCGGGCGCTGATGGCCTTTGAGCAGGGGCAGAGCGTGGTCACGGGCACTTCGACGGTCAAAACGAAGTCGCTGGCGTCCTTGTCGGCGTTTACTTCAAAGATGACGCCATAGTCGAGCAGGCCCTCAGCACCGGAGACAGGCGCTTTTTTGGCGCGGAAGTAGGGGAAGCGGAATTCGACGTGCGCTTTGTCGGCATGGAGCTTTTTGATGAGTTCCTCCGGCATGCCGGCGATGGTGGCCACAGTGAGCTCGGTGCCGTGCGCGTGGAGCACCTCGACGAAGCGGCTCATGTGCGTGCCTTTGTATTGATGCGGCAGATCGACGGCGAGGGACACGGTGGCCACGGTGTGCTGCACGGCGCTGTCCCGGTCCCGGATGCGGAGCGGGAAGCGCAGGCTGCGCACGCCCACGCGGTCGATGGGGAGTTGCCGGTCATCGCGTTCGCTCTGGGTGTCTGTGAGGGCGGACATGGAGGAGGTGCTGGAGAGACAAAAATCCCACTGCCGCGGGTGCAACAGTGGGATCAGAATGAAAATTCAACCCAGAGCCGGATCAGGGCAGGAGGTTGACGGCACGGGCACGCTTCACTTCGCGCACGACCTTGCGGTGAAGCCAGGCGGGCAGTCCGGTGACACGGCGGGGGATGAGCTTGCCGGACTCCGTGGTGAAGCGGTTGAGGATCTCGGGATTGGTGTACACCACTTTTTCCACGGGGATGTCCACGCGACGGCGGGGCATCTTGCGGTTGTGACGGCGCAGGGAGATCAGACGTTCTTTGGTCTTCGGTTGCATGGTAAGGTGCGGATTAGCGGATTTCGCGATGCAGAGTGCGCTTCTTCATGAAGTGGTTAAACTTCACTTTTTCGAGGCGGTTCGGCGTGCGAACGCTCTTTTTGTTGCGCGTGGTCACGTAGCGAGAGGTCGGCATTCCTGCGGCCTTGGCTTCGGTGCATTCGAGGATGATGATGTCTCGCGGCATAAATTTGGGGCGCGGAGGCTAGGTTACTCCTTGCTAAAGTCAAGCGACTCTCCGGAGTTGTTTGAATTCGAGGAGCTGGAGGTGGTTTCCTCCTCGTCTTTGTCGTCGTCTTTGTCGTCGTCGGCACCGTCGTCGAGGCCGAAAAGGCTGTGGACGGGGCGGTTCCAGGAGTTCCTGCGGCCTTCACGCTCGATTTTTTCCTGCCAGGCGATGCCGTAGCGGGCGAAGGGCATGGCCTCGAGGCGCTCCTCCATGATCTTTTCGCCGGTGCCTTCGCAGATGCCGTAGGTGCCGTTGTCGATGCGCTTGAGCGCCTCGTTGATCTCGTAAAGAGCGTCCTGCTCCTTGCCGAGGAGGCTGAGGGCGAAGTCGCGGTCGTAGGCATCGCTGCCGGCGTCTGCCTGGTGCATGCCGAAGGCAGAGGCGTCCGCGCCACCGCCCATGGTTTCGCTGGCCACGCCTTCGATGGAGTTCATGTAGGCGTCACGCAGCTCAATGAGGCGCTGCTTCTGCTTTTTGAGGAAGGGGGTCATCTTCACCGGACCTTTGGCGACCTCGATGGTGGCTCCTTCTTCCTCGGCCACGCGGCGCGGGGTGCCGGTTTTCGGGCCGGAACTCACTTTTCCCTTCGGAATGGTCACAGGGGCCTTTGAGGACGGTTTGGCGGCAGGCTTTGCGGGAGCGGCGGGCTTTGCCGGAGCCGCGGGTGCTGGGGCTGGAGCGGCTTTCTTTTCAGGGGCCTTCGGGGCAGGCTTCGCGGCCGCTTTCGGAGCGGGGGCGGGCTTGGCAGGAGCGGGAGCCTTCTTCACCGGGGCCGCGGGCTTCTTGGCCGGGGCGGCTTTCTTGGCGGGAGCGGGCTTTTTCACCGGAGCTGCCTTCTTCGGGGCGGGCTTGGCGGCCGGTTTCTTGGCGGGGACGGCTTTCTTCGGCGCGGGTTTCGCGGCTTTTTTCGCGGGGGCTTTCTTCACAGGTTTGGGGGAGGGTTTCTTGGCGGGAGAGGGCTTGCTCTTCGGTTTCCCTGCCGGTTTGGAAGGCGCTTTTTTGGCGGGCTTCGCAGCAGGTTTCTTGGCTGCGGGTTTGGACTTTTTCGCAGGCATGGTCGGGTCAGGGTGTTGGATTCCGAGGAGAGATTTTCAGCAAGCCCGCACACACGGGCCGGAAAAGAGGCGCGGATTCTGGCTCGCTTGCCAGAAAGAGCAAACGGATATTCCGGGGCCGAAAATGCTTCGGAGGCCCGTATTTTGGCCGGTTGCCGCGATTCCTCCCTGCCACTAGCTTGCCAGTATGAGCACATCGAATCCCTCCGACTCCCCTGTGGCCCGCCTGTGGTCCTTCATCCGGGCCATCCTCGATCTCGTGCTCGATTTGAGCTTCAAACGCCTCGTGACGCCCAAGCTCATCCGCGTGGTCTATGCCCTCAGCCTCGTGGGCGCGGTGATCTACACTTGGAACTGGATCAATGGTTTTCTGAGCTTCGTCACGGCTCCGCTGGCCTTTCTGGCCTATGCCATCGTGGCTCGTGTGGTCGTGGAGCTCATCCTCGTGATCTTCCGCATCGCGGAAAAGATCGCGCCGCTGGATGAAAATGCTCCGCAGGAGGAGGACGTGCTCTCGAAGCTCAAGAAATGAACTTCCCGGGATTCAAAATCCCGTTTGGATCGAGCGCTTTCTTCAACGCCGTGTGCATCGCTCGCGCTGCGTCTGGCACGGCGTGTGGATACCAGCGTGCTTTCGCGATGCCGATCCCGTGCTCGCCGGTGATCGCGCCTTTCCAGGCGATGATTTGATGAAACAGACGGTCGAGCGCCTGCTCGGCCTTCTCGCGCACAGGCGGGTCGTCCATCGTCGGCACCATGATGTTCACGTGGATGTTTCCATCGCCCGCATGGCCGAAACAGGCCACGGGGAAGCCAAACTCAGCTTGCAGTTGCTCCGCGAACTCGACGAGTTCCACCAGCTTGCCGCGTGGCACGACAATGTCCTCGTTCAGTTTGATCAGGCCGGTGTTGCGCAGGCTGTAGCTGAACTCGCGGCGCAGTTTCCAGAACGCTTCGCACGCTTCCTCGCCCAGTGCTTCTTCGAGGCAGATGCAGCCGAGTTCTCGAATGAGCTTGGCGAGCAATTGAAGCTCGTTTTTCACCGATTCGGTCTGGCCGTCGATCTCCACGAGCAAATGAGCATCGCCTTTCGGCGTGACGGATTCGCCGAGATACTCGCGGGCCGCGCGGAGTGTGAATTTGTCCGCGATCTCCAGCGCCGAGGGCAAAAAGCCGCTGCCGAGGATGCGTTGCACGGCGTTCGCGGCTTCGGCGAAGGAGTTGAAGCCCGCGGAGACCATCGCACGCATCGGCGGATGCGGAATGATGCGCAGCGTGGCCTGCGTGACGACCCCGAGCAGTCCTTCGCTGCCGACCATGAGGCCGGTGAG
>JBKCXA010000350.1:0-3439 GCA_046316935.1 Prosthecobacter sp. | reverse complement strand
AGGCACCGGTGTTGTACAGCATCGTGTAAGTGAACTGATCCGCCCCGGTGAAGCCGGAATGCGGCGTGTAGCGCAGCGTGCCGGGCAGAGGACCGGCGATGACGCTTCCATTCGCTCCCTGCGAGAAACTTTGCATCACGGCGGAGGTGGATGGCGCAGGGTGCGTGTCATTGCGGGTGAGGTTGAAGGTGCTGGTCCGGCCCGGAGGGGCCAGCACATTGTCCGCCACCACGCGGGGATTCACCGTCACGAGAAAGGTCGTCGTCGTGGGGCCTCCGGCATCACCGGTGATCGTGATGGAGACCTGCGAGCTGCCATAAAGACCGGGCGCGGGACGGATGCGCAGTGTGCGATTGTGCCCGCTGCCCTGCATGCGCAGATCATCGGTGCTTGCTGCGCCGACGCTGCGAAACAGCGTGGTATTCGTGCGGGTCACGGCGGGCGTCCACACGGCGTTGCCCATTTGGTAGTTGATCGTGATGCCGCTGCTGTCCGCATCCATCACGAGATCCGGGATGGGCTCGGCAGGCAGCGTGTAGAGCGGATTCACGGTCAGAACGAAGCTGTCGCTCGCCGTCATGAGATCGCCATCGGTCACGGTGAGGGTGATCGTGGCGGTGCCGGATTGTCCCGCCGCCGGCGTGACAACGAGCGTGCGGCTCGTGCCATTGCCGCCAAAGACGAGGTTTGCATTTGGCACGAGCGTGGTGTTGGAAGACGAACCCGTAAGCAAGAGCGAGGCCGCAGCGGTCTCGGTGTCGCCAATCGTGATGGCAATGGATGTCGTGGGCGTGCCTTCGAGCGTGCTGCGATTCGCCACATCCGAAATCGTGGGCGCTGTCTGTGCCTGCAAGGCGCCCAGACCGCTCGCGAGAAGCGCGGGCAGCAGGCTGAGACGGATCGTCAAACCGAGAAGAGGCATGGTTTGACAAGTGCAATCATATTGCGACTATCGCAATTCCATTTTGAAACCTTGTTGCATTAGACACCTACGCTATTTTTCAGCCACGCTTGTCGTGATGGCCCTTCCTGGCCTTTTCTGCGGCCCCATGCTGCATGCTCAAAACGCGTCACCTGCGCCCGTGGTGCCCTTTGTGCCACCACCACCGCCCAAGGAAGAACCCGTCACCACGCTCAAACCGGTCGAAATCCCCGAGATGCCGGAAAAACCGGCCGTGGAGGCCGAGACGCCGAAAAAGACCGCGAAGCCTGCTCCGGCCCAAAAAGCCCCTCAACGACCCGAAATTGCCCCGGAGGTCGTTTTGCCCGAAATCGTGCCCCAGGCGGTGCCGGATGTGCCGCCCGAGGCCATGACCATCACGTCGTCAGCGGAAGGCGAGAACCTCGGTGAGGTCGTCATCGTGGCTGACCGCAACCGCTCCGCCCGCACCGCCAGCGTGAGCGATCTCGCGATTCAACCGGTGCAAAAAATTGCCGGGAAAGAACTGCAACGCCGCGCCAAAGGCACCATCGGCGAAACCTTGGCAGGCACTCCCGGCGTGATCTCCAACTACTTCAGCCCCGGCGCCAGCCGCCCGGTCATCCGTGGCTTTGACGGCGTGCGTGTGCGCATGATGCAGGACGGCCTCAGCACGATGGACCTCAGCGATACGAGTCCGGATCATGGCGTGGCCATTGAGCCGCTGCTGGCCGAGGAGATCGAGGTGCATCGCGGCCCCGCTTCGCTTCTGTTTGGCAATGGAGCCATCGGCGGCGCAGTGAATGTGAAGTCACGCCATTACGCCCGCGAGTTGCCCGCGCACAGCATCAGCGGCGCGGTGGACTCGCGTTTTGAAACCAACGCCGAAGGCTGGGCCGAAAGCGGCTGGCTGGCCCTGCGAGGAGGCCCCTTCGTGCTGCAATTCACCGGCGCTATCCGCGAATCCGAGGACATCCGCATCCCCCAGACCGCCCGCACGCCGGAGTACAATGCCATCGCAAATCCCCGCGTCCGGAATCCCCGCACCGGGCGCATCACCGCCGTGCCGAATCCCTCCGACCGTCTCCCCAACAGCTTCCATCAGGCCGAAAGCTACTCCATCGGCCTGTCCTTTCTGCCGGAGGACAGCCCGCTGTGGTCAGCCTTCTCTTTCTCCTCCAACGAGGCCCGCTACGGCCTGCCCTACATTTTCAATGGCGATATCAACGCCTTCTTCGGCAACAGCATCATCGACTTCACCCAGGAACGCTACGACTGGGAGCTTGGCTACGATTTTGAGGACAGCTTCATCAAATCCATCCAGGCTCATGTCGCCAACAGCCAGTTCGAGCAGGGCGAGTATGTGGACGGACTCGACAAGGACCGTGGCCGTTTCATCACGGACAACTTCCTCACCAAGGATGTCACCGAAGGCCGCCTTAATCTCTACCACGGCGGTTGGGGAGACCGCCTCGATGGTGTGCTCGGCGTCCACGCGTTCCGTGAGCGTTTCACCTCCAGCCAGCTCCTCACCATCCAGCCGGAGCGCCGTCAACGGCTCGCCGCCGAAACACGCAGCTTTGCCGTCTATGGCCTCGAAAAACTCACGCTCGGCGATTTTCATTTCCAGCTCGGCGGCCGCTGGGAGGAGCAGACGCTCTCCTATCGCAATCTCGGCGTGAACCGCCCCGCCACCGGCATCAGCGAGAGCGCCTACAGTTACTCCGCAGCCGTCACCTGGGAGAAGAAAAACTTCCTCACCATGGACCGCCTGGCGCTCGGCCTCGTGTGGTCAAACACCCAGCGCATCCCCACCGCCACAGAACGCTACGCCTTCTGGAACAGCGCCGCACTGGGCCGCTTCCTCATCGGCGGCGATGTCGATGGGCAGGAACTCAAACTCGAACAGGCCACCGGCATCGACGCCACCCTGGACGCCGAGTGGGAACGATTCGCCGTCCACCTTAGCGGCTTTCACTACGACTTTCAAAACTACATCTTCCTCCAGGAACTGGCCCGCGGCCCCGTCCTCCAGCGCAGTGTGAACTACATCGAACGCGGCGCCACCTTCTTCGGATGGGAGGCCGAGATCGAGGCTCATTTGCTCAAGCACGAGCACCAGCGCCTCACCCTCAAGCTGATGGGTGATTACGTCCGCGGCTGGAACGAGGACGACCGAGAATACCTCCCGCGTATGCCACCCATGCATCTTGGCGGCCGTTTGGAAGGCGAATACGGCCCCTTCTCCGGCGGCATCGAGCTACGCTACGCTTTTGACCAGAACCGCTTCAAAGGCGGCTTCCGCAGCGAGGGATACACGGATCCTTACACGCTGCTCAATGCCGACCTCACCTGCCAGATCTTCAAAAACGAACGCTACGACGTGAGCCTTAATTTCCAGGCCACCAACCTCCTGGATGCCGACGCACGCCAGAGCACGTCGTTTCGCAAAGACGTGGCCCCGATGCCGGGTCGAGGCTTCAGCGTGGGCATGCAGGTTCGTTTTTGACCCCCACGCAT
>JBKCXA010000349.1:0-6647 GCA_046316935.1 Prosthecobacter sp. | reverse complement strand
ATCTTTGGCAGCCTGAATCGCGACCTCTCTACCCGAGACGTTGTTGTTCTGATAAAAGCTGGCGGCTTGATGCTTCTCGATTGCCTCTTTGGCGGCTCTTTTCTCAGTGTCGATCTGAGTGCGCTTTTGATTGTGAGCCGTGACAAGTGCGTTGATGTCCGCTGTGATTTGGTCAATTTCAGAGGCGCGACTGGTGTCAACCACGCAAGCAACTGGAGTCTCCAGGCTTAGTTGTTTTTGTTTGGCGAGTGTGGCGAGCTCGCCGACCGCTGAATTTGCCCAAGTGATCCAATCCTCAACCCTAGCCTTCAAAGCAACAAACTGCGCCCGTAGGTCTGGAATAAAGTCACGTTCATCCGGGAGATCAATAGCCAGTTCTGCTTCTTCGAGTGTGGAGATTTGAGACGCCACTTCTGCGGTTAAATCTTCGTAAGCTTTGGAAAAGTGTTTTTGCAACGCGGTTAGACGTTCATCCGTGATTGTGGAACCGCAGAACTCACATTGCGACGAATCCACATGGTGCGTCAGACCCGTGCGAATCCATGATTCAAGCTCCCGGTTCTGCTTCAGTTTCGCAATGGCCTCGTTCGATGCTGTCTTTTGGATCACAGGAAGTAGACCTTGGCGCAAGGTTTCTGGATTTTTTGCCAGAGCTTCAACCTCATCGATATCAGCCCATTGTTCAGTGCTGCGGAGCAATGACACCTTCGATTGGAGAACTTCATCGGTCAGAACAAAAGCGTCTGGTGTCGCTTTGACTCGATCAATCTCCGCCAGAAGTTTTGTGCGATTGTAGGTTTTGTCACCTGTGAGGGTAGCAACAGATCGGGCATGATTTGTGCCCAGCGAATCAAGTTCGCTTTGCAGCCTCTGATGGCTTTCAGTGAGCCGCCCTTTAATCGTTTGAATCTTAACCTCGTGCCCGTTTAAACGAGCAATTCGATGGCGCAGGTGAATGGTGTTGCCGCCGACTATGAATACCGCCGGGGCTTGGTGTTCATGCTGGAAGTTGTGTTGAATGAAGTCGCGGTTAAACACCTTTATGCGTGGCGGATTCCCCAGATTGGCGTGCGTCCTTGTAGTCCCGCCATCAAGCTCAACCTCGAACTGGCTCCCCTGCCATTGTGCAAGCTGATTAGGTTCCGCCAGAATCTGAAACAGTCGAGACAGCGTTGTTTTCCCTGAGTAGTTCCAGCCGTAGATGAGGTTGCGTTTTGTGAAGGGCGTGGTTCCTACCCATTGGAAGTGGCGGTAGTTACCGAAGTTTGTGAGGCGGTTGATTTTGGAGATCATGGTTCAATTCTCCTCCGGGGATGGGAAAAGCTGCTGCATCAGGCCTTTCTTGTGGGTCTTCAGGGCTTCGTGCTTTTGCGTCTCGGCGGTGATCAGGGCGTCGAGGCTGCTCATGATTCGCTCAATTTGAGTTCACGGATGAGCCACATCACGCGCTTCCGTGCGATGGCGATAAGCTCAGCGTAAGAAAGTACGGTTATGTTCTCTCGTTCGTTCACAGAGCTCATTGCCGTTACCTTGCCCTGACCTATAAGCAGGATATGGATTCTCTGAAGCTTGTTTTGGAGATCGTCCCGATACTTGATAGCTTGGCTTTCATCATCACGATCAATCGTGTGGTTGGGCCGCTTTAGTTCGATCACAGTGGTATTGTCCGCCATGTCGTGGGCAATCAAAAGATCGGGCCGCTTCTTGGCCCGGTCGCCTTTGTATTTCCCGTCAAGGTAGGTTTCGATCACTGTTTTCAACGTCTCATTGGAGCTGATGAGTTTTCCGTGGATGTCGAGCAGCCAGAGGTTTGCCTCTAGCACCCGATGGACATCAGCCTCGACTGTCTTAGGGTTGTCGATCAGCCGCTGGAAGTCATCCAGCACCCGGTTCCGGTATTGCGCCTGCCGACCGACCACGGACAAATCCGCGATACCGAACTCAATCAGAGCGTCCGCGAGTGCCTCGACCTCACCGATCTTGGCGTTATCGAGTTTCTGGATGACCTGCCAGTAGGGCTCGTATTCCAGCGCATCTAAGACTACGGAAATGATAGAACCAAACTTGTCCTCATCCTCGAAATAGAACCTTTGTAACACCCGTTCGAGCGCGCGGTTGGCAAACCGGCGCTTGTATTCCGGTAGCTTTTCAAGTTTTTGATTGATGGTTTTTTGGTAACGTGCCTTGGCCGCGCGCATTTCCGCACCCCGAGTGTCCTCTAACCCTTTTGTGACTACTGTCGCCATCTTTTGCGTCATCTCCTGGAAGGCAATATGGTTTTCCACAAAGCCGCCATTGTCCGCCGTCACACAATCGAGACTGACACCTTCAAGTTCTGCTTCGCCATAAACCTTGCCAACCAAGTTTTTGGGGATGAGTTCGTTCTCGTTCAAGCCAAGCATTTGGGGCCGACCAATCACCTTACCGCCCGCACGAATGGCGATCCCTGCGTCTTTGACGTTCCGTTTCCCGTCAGCCACAGTGAACTTAAGCTTTACCGACCCGCCCGATTCGAGCGGGATTACCTGTTCAAAACTAGCTCCGGGCAGGTCCTCAACTCCAATCGTCTGGCCATTGATCACAATTTCAATATCGCTCTCCCGCCCGTATTCCCTAATTAGAAGAGCCCTCATTTTGTCTGGATTGGGGAACGCGAGATTCTGATTCAAATCGCGCAGCTCAATTTTCGTTCCTGACTCGGCAGCGTCTTCGGTCGAGGTCTTAACCACAATCTCGTAATCCTCCAGGTCCCGATTGGAAATCAGCAGCTCGGATTTTCGTAATTGAAACAGCGAGCGGATTCCGCGGGCAATCGTGGACAAGACCATTTGATCGGCCACCATCAATCCGGCGAACTTTCCAATGCCCTTCTGCCCCTTAACTAGCCGATTGAGCTTTTTTGTTCGCTCGCCGCGAAGCGTTCTGCGGTTCCGGCCAATATGGAGGTATTCACTCTCCACTTCGGGCGCCGTCATTCCACTGCCGTTGTCGCTGATAATGATTGGGTCCGCTGTCATCGGATCAGGCAATTTGATCTCCACCCTAGTGGCGTCGGCATCCCAGGCATTGTCCACCAGTTCCTTGAGCGCCTGCTCTGAAGAGCGGTAACTTTCACCAAGAATCTCGGCGATGCGAGGATCTACTTTGAAGGAGCTTGTTTGATTGTTGTTCATGACACTGAGTTCTCGAGAGTGACCTTTGCAATTATCATGCGGCGAGCGTTGACGGCTCGGATTGCTTGCGGTCCACGACGAAGACGCATTTGTGGATGGAATCGTTTTCCTTGAGCAGGGTCGAGGCCTTGAAGGAGGTGAGTGTCTTGCCGCTGCCGGTGGTGTGCCATACGACGCCGTCGTTGATGCCATGCCGACGTAGCCCCGAGAACGTGGCATCGGAGGGCAGGTCATAACGGACTTCAGAGCGAGGCATGGAGGAAGTTTTCCTATCCAAGCAGGGAGAGGTGCGGATGGCAAGGGTTTGGGACTTGGAGACTTTGAGAAGCGGAGAGGGGGCGACTTTGAAACCTTAAACCAGAAACCTGAAACCCGCGGGAGGCGGGACAAGAAGGGGAAGATTTTGCTTCACAGCGGGCGGGCGGGTCTGGTATAAGCCGTTTCCTCAACCCATCCCTGTCATGAAGGCCAAGAAGTCCTCACGGCAAGACCGGTCGCGTGACCGGGTTGGGAAGACTATGAGACAAGGAGAGGGGGAGACTTTGAGAGAAGGAGAAGAGGCGGAACGGAACGTTCAACGTCGAACGTCCAACATGGAACGCTCAACGGGGAATGGAGAGGCGGAGGCAGAGAACTTGAAACCTGAGACTTGGAACTCGAAACGGGCGCGAAGCGCCATGCGTGCGAAGAGGCCGGTGCCGAAGGGGGCGGTGTGGTGGAACCGGGCGGAGGGGCATCCGTGCTTGAGGTTCTTTGGCGCGGAGCTGCGGCATCAGCGCTGGGACGTGCGCGGGTGGTCGCTGGAGGATCTGCATCAGGCGAGCGGGCTGTGCCGGTCGTTTTTGTGTGAGCTGGAGAATGGCAAGGCGGCGCCGACGGAGGAGGCGATCCTGGAGCTGGAGGCGGCGCTGGAGATGGAGATCGGCGGGCTGATGGAGCTGGTGAAGCGTCGCTGGATGCGGTGGGTGAGTGATCAAGGGCAGCGCAGCGGTTTGAGCGGCTGGCTGGGCACGCAGGCGCGGCACATTCGCCGCGCTCTGAAGCGTCGGGCGCTGGCGGAATGGCTGGGAGCCTGGCTGGCCCTGCCGGAGGGCTTTTGGAGTCTTGAGCCGGTGCTGGAAAGCTGAGCGCGGGTGGTGTTCGCTATGACGAACAGGACAACCGGTGTGGCGGTGGCATCCTCCGCCCATGAACGCGACGTCTCCTCGTCTCATGCTCTCCCGGTCTCCGAGTCTGGATGCCGTGGCGGGAGGCGTGGTGGCCGTGATCGCCAGCCTGATGCCGGTGTCTGGGGCCATGAGTGAAGGCTCCAAAAGCCCAAGGGGAGATTCAATCTACCCAAAGATGGATTCAATCCACCCGAAGGGAGATTCGATTTACCCGAAGATGGATTCAATCCACCCGAAGGGAGATTCGATCTACCCGAAGGGAGATTCGATCCACCCGAAGATGGATTCAATCCACCCGAAGGGAGATTCGATCTACCCGAAGATGGATTCGATCTACCCGACGATGGATTCAATCCACCCGAAGGGAGATTCGATCTCCCCGGCGGTGCATCAGACACCGCGAGGCCTGGCGGCCGTGTGTGGCGCGTCCTTCACATCCGGCCCGGTGGGGAGTCCGGGGTGCCGGGCACACCTTTTACCCTGGAGGGCCGGCCCATGGCGCTGTGGTCCAGCGGCGTAACCTGGAATTCAGGGGCTATTTGGTCCGCGGCGGCTCCGTCGCCGGGGACAAGCTCACATCGACATCGAACCCAACCTCGACCCATGAAACGAAACAAATACTACCCGGAGCGGATCTCGGCACGCCCGGAATGGCACGCGAACCTGGCGGCGAAGCTGCCGCTCTACGGCCCCACGCTGGGGCTGACGGCGCAACAGATCGCCAACGCCGTGGCGGACAACCTCATGCTGGCCTACGGCCTTGGGGATTGGAAGACGAACCTGTATGAGTCGGGGCCCTCCGGCACGGCGGCGCTGCGGGAGCTGGAGAGCGGGACGGGGGACGCGGCTTTTGTGTTTCCCACCTACGCGGCCCCGACTCCGCCGACGCTGCCGCCGACGGCGGACCCGGTGAAGCCGGGTGCTCTGGAGCGCACCTTTCTGCTGGTGCAGGAGATGAAGGGCAAGCAGGCCTACACCCTGCCGATGGGCCTGGACATGGGCATCGTGGGCAGCGAGGTGCCGCCGCCCCCGCCGCCGGGTGAGGAACCGCCGCCACGCATCCAGGTGACGGTGGTGCAGGGCACGACGAATCAGATCGCCCGCATCAAGTTCTTCAAGGACGGCCACACGGGCATCTGGCTGGAAAGCCGTCGCGGCGCCGGCCCCTGGGAACAACCCACCGCCACCGACAAAAGCCCGATCCTCGACGACCGCCCGCTGCAGGTGGCCGGTCAGGCGGAGGTGCGCGAATACCGCGCCCGCTTCTGGGACGGTGGCCAGCCCAACGGCCCCTGGTGCGATGTGGCGAAGGTGACGGTGGGTCCGTAACAAGCGGAGCGCTTCGCGCGGAGACTTGGGGACTTTGAGACTGTGAGACTATGGGACTATGGGACTATGGGACTATGGGAACTCTCGCGGCGCAGTCGCTCTCCAAGTCTCCAAGTCTCCCCACCCACCGACTCCCAGTCTCACCCTGCGCCGCCTCAAGGCGGGACGACAGAACCCAAGGCGCGGGGGCGGCGGGGAGAATATCGAATATCGAACAAGGAATGTTGAATGATGAAGGCCGGGAGGCGGAGAAGGACGGAGGGCGTAGCTGCTGCGTGCGAAGCGCCCATCCTACTCCTACTCCTACTCGTCCTCGGTCCTGACGCGTCGATGCCACCCAGAGGACGAGGCGGAGCAAGCCCTTCGCCAGCCAAGCCCGGATGTCGGGCTGAAGCCCGAACTACTTTTTTGCCTTCCGGCCTCTGTTCCGCGTGTTCCGTAGGCCCATCCATTGAGGACGAGGACGATCCAATCGCGAACCTGATCCCTGACACCGGGAGGAGGAGTAGGAGGAAGAGTAGGATTAACCGGGAACTGCGAACCGAGAACTGCGAACCTGAAACCTGAACCAGCCATGCCCTTCGATCCCACTAGCCACCAACGAATGCCCTGAACCCTGACACCGGGAGGAGGAGTAGGAGGAAGAGGATGAGTAGGATTAACCGGGAACTGCGAACCGAGAACTGCGAACCTGAAACCTGAAACCTGAAACCTGAACCAGCCATGCCCTTCGATCCCACCATCCCCCAAGAGAACACGCCCATCGACGCGGCGCCGATGCGGAATCAATTCAACAGCCTGAAGGCGCTCCTCGATGCCATCGTGACCGTGAACGCGGCGCAGGTGGATGGGGTGACGACGCTGGCCGCAGGCGACCCGGCGACGGTTTCCGTGAGTGTGACGGGAAGCACGCTGCACTTCACCTTCAGCATCCCGCAGGGCTACTCGGGAGCCGAGGGCCCGCAAGGCGTGCCGG
>JBKCXA010000348.1:0-8775 GCA_046316935.1 Prosthecobacter sp. | reverse complement strand
CTTGAACGACCTTCCAACCACTTCCCCGGTCATTCACAGGATTTGCCTACCACTGGATTTCCAACGCGAATCCAAATCCAACGGGCCGCGAGTGACCACGAGTAGCGGAGGCTGAAAGCCTCCAAGAATCCAGCCCAGGGTTGCCGTGGCGCAGCCACGAAAACCCTGGGACCCGCCCATCGCGCGGCCCGCGCTCTGAAAGAGCGCAGGAGACCTTCCGCCAGCACTCCCGCGCTCTTTCAGAGCGCCCGCCTCATCGGCGTCACGACACCCAGGGCCTTTCAGGCCCACAGCCACCCTGCGGGCTGATCTGAGTTTCCTGAATGCGGCCTAGGAGCAAAAACCGACACTCCCAAGCCCGATGCTCCGTGATATTCCAACAAAACCGTCGGCTATAAAGCTGCTGACAAACCTCACGATCTGTGAATGATCTTCAATGTTCGGCGACTTCCCACGCGTCCCGTAAATGAACGATTCCATTCCTGTCTCAATCGAATTCTCAGGTGACAACGAGACTTCGGTCGAGTTTCCCGACGAGCAGACGACTATCACATTGGATCTTATTCAGGTCGGACCACGGCTTTTTCGCATTGGCAGCGTTCCCATCATGGTCGAGGCCGCCAGCTTCGGAGACGTTATCGAGGTAGAGGCCGCTGCAGATGGAGGTCTTCGCTTCGTCCGCGTCGCTGAGGCAGGTGGTTGGCGCACTTACGATTTCATGCTTCCCGCCGAGTTGATGGGGTCCGAGCGCATCACCACGCTTCAGGATCGCGTGCTCTCACTCGGCGGGCACTGGGAACGCGTCTTTGGCGGCATCTTACTCCTTTGCTTGCCCCCGACGACGAACTACGATCCAACCGAAGACATTCATCGTGAGCCTTAACCCAACGTCGCCGAACAAAACGGACGAAGGCATCGGCTCGTATGGCTATTTGTCCTGTCATCGACGCTTCCCGCTCGCCGTCGCCTGATCCGAATCGTTCCAACTCCTTGCAACCCGCCCCGCCGAGAGATCACTCCGAACGGAGCCGGATCTGAAGTCCCTTGGAGAGCACGGGGGCCACACCAAGGCCGATCCAGGGCCACACCACGATGGTGTAACGCGGCAGGCCGGGCAGAAGACTGGTGCCGCCGAGGTAGATGAAGGTCAGCAGGCCGAGCAACAGCAGCTCCACCGGCAGTTGGCGGCGGTTTTTCCAGGCCACGAGCAGCGCCAGCAGCACGGCGAGCACGATGGGCACGTTCACGGCAACGAGGACGAGCATGATGAGCTCCTCAGGGTAGTAGCTGCGTGGAAAACCGACGATGAGGCGGCCCCAGTTGCAGATCCAGTTCTTGAGCACGCCTTTGGGATTCGCACGGAGGTTTTCCATGGCCTTCTTCTTCAGCGCGGCCTCACGCTCCTTCACGGGCAGGTAGTAGTGGGCCTTGTAGAAGTCGCGATGGCCGTTGGCGACGAGTTCGGGCTTGTTTTGCGAATCCTCCTCTGAGAACCAGTGGCCGTTTTCGCCTTCGTTCGTGCTGGTGGCCCAGTAAAGCAGTTCGCCGCCGTTGGTGGACCAGCAGAGGAGGTCGCCGGTTTTGGATTGGGTGTAGGCCAGCCAGGGCACGCACATCCCGAAGGCCAAGGCGAGCACCACGAGCGCCCGCAGCGCCCCCTGGCGCACGCCTGGAAAGAGCAGCAGCAAGGCCAAGAAGAAGCCGCCGGCGAGGATGACATTGCCAAAGAACACGCGGGTGAGCGTGAGCCAGCCAAAGGCGAAGGCGGCCGCCAGAACCGGCCCCCAGGCCCATCTTTCGCTCCGCAACGCCGCCGTGAAGGCCCAGGCAAAGCCCGCGATGCAGGCCAGCGCCAGCGCCTCCGTCATCAGATACGGCGCGGTGCGGAGGAGACTGGGATGCAGCGCCGTGATGAGCGCCACGCCCAGCGCCCATCTTTTGCCCGCATACGGCAAAACCGCCCGAAAGCTGAAGAGCACCGCCAGCGCCATGAACAGGGCATTCAGACCTCTCAGCACGATCAGCGGTGCTCCGGCGGCAATCAACGGTGCCAGCACGAGCGGATAGCCGGGGCCGTTGATGATGTCCGGCTTCTCCGGCGTGGCGTAGGTGCCGTGCGTGAGGCTGGTGGCATACCATTTGTAGCGTGCCTCATCCCAGATCAGGTCCGGCCGGTCCACGACGATGACATTCACGACATGCAGGAGCAGCGTGGCGAAGAACAGCAGGAGACCGAGGGCGCGTGGAGACATCCGGTACCGTCCGCTGCGTCTTCACGACCTGTCAAGCGGGGCGGACTCTGTTCTTGCGGTCTGTGGGGCTGGAAGTTAAAATGCGCCCATGCTCACCAGTTCCACCAACCCGCCTGAAGACGTCGCCGACTGGGAGCTGCCACCGCGGCCTGATGTCTCTCATCTCATCACCGAGGACGACACGCCTGTGGACAATCTTTTCTCCGAAAAACAGATGCGCCTCCTCACCGAGTCCATCCACACCTCCTGGCAGCCCGGCTTTCCTTTCTTCGCGATGGCCAACGTCGGTGTGTATGTGGCGCTGAACCGGCCAGCGATCGTGCCTGACGTGCTGGTGAAGACGAACGTCGAAATCCACCAGAACCCTTGGGAAAAGGATCACCGCGCCTACTTTGCCTGGACCTACGATGGCAAGCCGCCAGATGTCGTCATCGAGATCGTCTCCAACACCAAGGGCGGCGAGCTGGATGCCAAACTGCGCAATTACCAGCAGATCGGCGTGCCATGGTATGCCGTCTATGACCCGGAGCAGCACCTCGGCGAGCGGCTGCTCACGGTGTTTTCACTTAGCAATACCGGGCGCCGCATGCTGGAAGGTGATCCGGTGATGTTTGGAGGTCTCGAACTCGGCGTGAAGCTCTGGGAAGGCACCTTTGAGGGCATTACCCGCCTTTGGCTGCGCTGGTGTGATGCGGATGGAAACATCCTCCTCACCGGGAACGAACGCGCCGCCGCACTCGCTGCCAAGCTGCGCGAACTGGGCGTGGACCCAGCGAGCATCTGACGAACCGTCAAGAATCGTCATCTTCACAGCAAATCACGGCACAGCTTCCGTCTTGTGAAGCAGCCACGGTTTGCGGCACTCTGGGCGCACCATGAGCCACCCCATCTACCTCGTCGCCAGCGGCGATCTGCGCCTTTCCGCCAATCAAACCTGCTGGCCTGCGCAAAAGGCCATGGAGGAGGCTCTTGCCGCGGCTTTCAAAGCCGAGGGCCGCATCATCAAACGAGCCCATCCTTACGATGCGAAAAAGAAGCACGGCTTCATCGCCAGCCAACGGGAGGGCATCGAGGTCTTTCGCAGCATCCCGCCGGATGCGCCGCTCATCGTCGCCGAGGCCGTGTGGCAGTATTCGCATCATGTGCTGGCCGGATTGACCACCCACTGCGGCCCGATCCTCACCGTGGCGAATTGGAGCGGCCAGTGGCCCGGCCTCGTCGGCCTTTTGAACCTCAACGCCTCGCTCACGAAGGCCGGCGTGACCTACTCCACGCTCTGGAGCGAGACCTTCACCGATGCCTTTTTCCAAAACGGCCTCCGCGAGTGGCTCGAAACCGGTCGCGTCACCCACGATCAATCCCACGTCCGCGATCTCGCCCACCTGAAACTCCCTGCCGAGGACGAGCGCCTCGGTCGCGACTTCGGCCGCCGCTTCCGCACGCAGAAAGCCATCCTCGGCGTCTTCGATGAAGGCTGCATGGGCATGTTCAACGCCATCATCCCCGACGACCTCCTGCACGCCACCGGTTGCTTCAAAGAACGCCTCAGCCAGTCCACGCTCTACGCCGCCATGCGCGAGGTGAGCGATGCCGATGCCGCGTCCGTCTTCACCTGGCTGAAACGCAAAGGCCTGAAAATGAACCTCGGCACCGATGAGGCCACGCAGCTCACCGAGTCGCAGGTGCTGCTCCAGTGCAAAATGTACATCGCCGCGCTTCGTCTTGCCGATGAGTTCGGCTGCGATGCCATCGGCATTCAGTATCAGCAGGGTCTGAAGGACCTCGCCCCTGCCAGCGACCTCGTGGAAGGCATGCTCAACAACGCCGACCGTCCGCCCGTGCGCAGCGCCGATGGCAAACGCGTCCTGTTTGAAGGCGAAGCGCTGCCGCACTTCAACGAGGTTGATGAATGCGCCGGCCTCGATGGCCTAGTCACCTACCGTTTGTGGCGTGAGCTCGGCTTCGCGCCCGAAAACACCCTCCACGACCTTCGCTGGGGCGCTGAAGTGAAGCGGGCACTCTTGCCCGCTCGATCTGGCGGGCAGGAGTGCCCGCCTCACTCGAATCCTTACATCTGGGTCCTCCTCATCAGCGGTGCCGCACCACCTGCGCACTTCATCGGCGGCTGGAAAGGTGCTTCCAGCGAGCGCCAGCCCGCGATGTACTTCCGCCTTGGCGGCGGCACGATGAAAGGCGTGAGCAAACCCGGCCACATCGTCTGGAGCCGTGTTTTCGTGAAGGACAACGCGTTGCATTGCGACATCGGCGTCGCCGAAGTCGTCCAACTACCCGAAGCCGAAACCCAGCGCCGCTGGCAGGAAACCACGCCGCAATGGCCCATCATGCACACCGTGTTCCAAGGCATCACCCGCGATCAAATGATGGCCCGCCATCAATCCAATCACATCCAGGTCGTTTACGCCCCAAACGAAAAACAAGCCCACCGTGCCGCCCGCATCAAGGCCGCCGCGATGCTAGAATTAGGCTTGAAGGTCGCCCTGTGTGGAGACGTGAGGTGCTAGGCCGTGTTTCTCACACTCTCGCCAGAATGCATGTCAGCCCGTGGCCTGTAGGCCAGGTCTGTGACCTGGCTTTCCGCCTCGCAGAGGCGGACCACAGCACAGCCAGCGTGAGCCATGCGGGCTAGGCCTTGCCCGCCCACAGCATCCGCACGCCGAAGACGATCAACAGCACGCCGAAGATCTTCGTGAGCCGCTCATCGCTCATGGATTTGAGCCAGCTCGCCCCGAAGTAGGCGAGCAACGAAGCGGAAATGGCGGTGATGAGCGCCACCTGCCAGTTCACCAGTCCGGCGCGGACGTTTTGCGTGGTGGCCATCAGTGCGGTGGGAATGATGATCGCCAGGGAGGTGGCCACCGCTGTCTTCTGCGGCAGGCCGAGCAGGAGCACAAAGCCCGGCACCATCACCACACCACCGCCAACGCCGCACAAGGCCGCGATGAGGCCGCTGACAACGCCGATGCCGAGACACTTCAGAACAAACGAGAGGGACATGCGCCGATACAACCGCGAAAGCCCCTCCTCGCAACCCGCTTACTTCGCGCCGTTCTCAAACCAGGCGAGCAAATCGAGGATCTGCTCCGCCTTGAGGGCGTTCAGCAGGCCCGCAGGCATGGGTGAGACCTCGGAGATGGTTCGCTCTTTGATCATCGCCTTGCCGATTTCGACTGTCTCGGGAGCGATGGGATTTGGTTTGAGCACCACCCGCTCGTCGTCCTCGCTTTCGAGGCTGCCGGAGTGTGTTTTGCCATCGCTCGTCTTCACGGTCACGAGGCGGAATTTTTCGTCGATAAACTTCGAGGGATTCAAAATGTGATCGAGCAGGTCCTTGCGGCCAAAACGAGCCGAGACCTGCACCAGATCCGGCCCGAAGACACCCTCAGGCAGCGTGGCATCCGTGCTCACGCGATGGCAAAACACGCACTGAGCCCGCACCAGCGCATCGCGGGCACTTTCACGGCTGCGGGCCTTCGCGTCCATTTTGGCGAGCTGTGGCTCCAGGTCGGCCAGCGTCCAGTTTTTGAAGCTATGACCCGGCAGCGCATGCGGCGACAACGCGGCCGGTTTCGGCGGATGAATGATCGCGGCGAGCTGCGTGGCCTCCTCGGGCGTCAACGCGGCGGCCAGCTCGCTGCGGGTGTCGCCGATGGCTTTGAAGAAGGTGGAGGCTCCGGTCATCTTCTCGGCCTTGTTGAGTGCCTCGAAGGCGATCTTTCGCTGCTCCAGCGTCCAACCGTCTTTGAGATAGCGAAGCATGAAGGGAAAAAAGAGCCGATCCTCCGAGCTGGTGGCCGCTTGGAGCAGCGGCATGGTCTTCTCGATGACCGTCGGCGACTTCAAATAGACTAGCAGACGGCAGAGTTCGCGGTTTAAGAAGGTCTCGCTCGTCGGATAAACGGCCCACGCGGCGAGGCGGTCCTTCTGCGTCGGCTCGCCCTGCCTCGCGATGGCCACGGCGATGACTCGCAGGGCATCGAGTGTGGGCTTGGGTGCGGCTTTCATGACTGCATCGAGCAGCGGTTCGAGGTCGGTTTTCTCACCGACACGGGCCAAAGCGAGCAGCGAGTGCATGTCATTGCTTTGAAGTGCCTCCGCACGCCATTCGGCTATCGGGCGGTTTTCGAGAGAAAGACGTTTCTGGAGCTTCTCGGCATGTTTGTCTGACCAGTCGGACGCGTCGGACCCGTCTGACGAAGTGCCTGTCACTCGATACAGCCCGCTCTGAGTCCCTCGACCGCCCGTGATAAACCACATCGCCCCATCGGGGCCGATGCAGCCATCGGTCACATTGAGCGGTCGGCCCGTGATAAAATCCTCCTGCGTGACCACCTTGCCGAAATGCACCGCGATGATCCGCCCGTAGCTCCAGTCGAGCAGGTAGAGCGCCTCTTGGTATTTCTTCGGAAACGCCGCGCCGTAGCCGAAGAAGATGCCGGTGGGCGAAGAAAGACCGATGTCGATGACGCTCGGCAGCGTGTCCGCATACCACGCGGGGAAGCGTCCGGTGCCGCGACGCCAGCCGAAGTCGGCACCGGGCACGACGTGGAGCACGCGGGTGGGCATGTACCAAGGCGTGCCGACATCGCGCTCCATGTCGGCGTCGAAGGTGAAGAGCTCGCCGCGTGAGTTGAAGGCGATGTCGAGCGGGTTGCGCAGGCCGCCGGCGAGCAGCGTGATTTTGCTGCCATCCGGTTTCACGCGGAGGATGTGCCCGGCGGGCAGCTCGACATTGCCATCGAACATGCTGCCATCCCACGGATTCGGGATGAGCTGGTCGTTCGCGTAGTTTTTCAGCGGTGAATCCGGCGCGATGCCTTCCGGCAGCAGCACGTTGTTTCCATGCGCCACATAGATGTCGCCATCGGGGCCGAGCTTGATGTGATTGCGCCCGTGCCCCACGCCGCCACCGGTGCGCATGAGCTCCTTTCGCTGGTCAAAGGTGCCATCGCCATTCGTGTCGGTGAGGCGGAAGAGAGCCTTGGTGTTGTTGGCGTTTGCGAACAGGGAGCCGTGCGCATAAAGCAGCCCGCGGCATTCGAGCAGCTCGTCGTCGATCACGTCGATCTGCTGGCGTTTGAGTGACGCGGGCACTCCTGCCCGCGATGAAGGCTCGTTGCGGGCTGGAGTGCCCGCATCACCCAGAAACGTGAGGCGCAGCAGGCCCTTTTTCTCCTTCGCGAGGGTGAGGCGGCCCTGCTCGTCAAAGGCCATCGCCACCCACGAGTCATCCCCAGGCTGCGCGGAGCGGACGAGCTCGGCCTTGAAACCGGGCGGCAAGCTCAGCGTGGCCGCGTCGGTGGCCTGGTTCTGCGCTCCGGGCTTGGCGAGCTGCCAGGAGTTGTAGGCATCGAAGGCTTTTTTGAGGTCGAAGGGGTTCTTTGAGGGATCAGCCTCCGTGGAGCCGGAAACGACCCCGTTTTGCCATGCGGCATCGGTGACGATCCAGCGGACGGCGGCGAGGTCGCCATTGAGTTCGAGCAAGGCCGCCACCTTGGCCTTCGCGGGCATGCGGAGGCCGAGGACATGCGTTTGGCCATCGCCAAGCTGGCGCGTGAGATCGGTGCCGGCAGCGCTCTCCGCCGGGGCGAGGCTGGCGACGGCCTTTCCATCGACGAGCACCTCCACCGTCGCGTCTGAGGCGGTCAAAAGCACGGCCTTGAGCAGCTTCCCCTCGTGGCGCACCTCTCGGGAGATCGTGGCGCCCTTCTCGGAGCTCAGCCACATCGGCGCAGGCGGCCGGTTGGCCATCTGGGCGAAGGTGGTGGTGGCCAGCAGGAGGACGGGGAGCAGGAAGCGCATCCTCCCCAAACGCCCCTTGGCCTCCGGGGCTTCCAAATGGACCCGGAAAGTGCTGTTCGGATGAAATTTGCGATTGCCGGAAAAGCAGGGGATGACCTAAAGTAAGGCTTATTATGTCCCTTCGTCCGCTTCTCCTCGCTGCCATCGCCGGTCTCTTCGCTGCGAATGCCTCCGCTGCCGTGCTTTTTAGCACCTTGGCGCAATCGAACGGCGCTCCAGCAGTGATGTTTGACACGGATTATCGACTCGCCTCGGATTTTCAGACCCAGGCAAGCACGGCCAGCATTACAGGTCTTACACTCCAGTTGTCCAACGTGGACAGCATCTCACACAGCTTTGTGGCAAAACTTTTTAGTGATGCAAGCGGCACGCCGGGAGCTGAATTGACGAGCTTCTCCACGCAGGTGATTGCGGCAGGTGTTTCCGGCGTCAATCAGCTCTTTAGCCACCCTGGCTACAGCCTCGCAGCCAACACCAACTACTGGGTGGTGCTCGAAATGCTGGAAAACACCAGCACGGACAATCCAATCTGGAGCGGCAACACCAGCGGCGGCATTGATGGTGGCGGCAGCTTTTTGGAAATCACCTCCACGAAAGCGCAGTCTTCTTTCGATGCTGGTGCCAGTTGGGGAGACTCAATCCCCGTCCCCTTCCTCTTCATCGTAATCGGCGTCGTCGCTGGCCCCGAGCCTTCGCGTGCCGG
>JBKCXA010000347.1:0-48065 GCA_046316935.1 Prosthecobacter sp. | reverse complement strand
GTATCTGCCTGGCTGCCAGCTCCCGATAGTCACCTCCGCGCATCTGCATTCGGAGAAGCCGACGCTCTGCCTCTTGGCCGCAAGCCCAGACAGTGAAAAAGCCATCGTGGGCAAAAACCAAGCCTACGCGGACAATGGCGGCCGATTTGCCAGCATCTACCCTCGCAGCCCCCTGGCGTGGGAGCATCTGAAAGCCTGAACGCGGCCACCTCCCTATGCCAGTCCTCCAGCGCAGCAGTAATGTTTTTGTCCTCACGGACAGCCCCGATGTCGTCTCGAGTGACATCATCGCGGAATTGAAGAGAGCTGCGGATGCCAGCCCGCTCCGACGGGCGCGTCTCTGCCTTCATCGCAGCAATGATGACCCTGTTCATGAGATGCTCATCGTGCTCTGCGGAGGGGTGTACATCCGCCCCCACCGGCATCTTGGGAAGCCAGAGTCATTTCATCTGCTGGAAGGAGAGGTTTCCGCGATCTTTTTCAACGACGACGGGACGCCGGAGCGTGAAGAGCGGCTGGGCCGTGGTCCTGGAGAGTCCTTTATCTACCGGGTGACCCACCCGGTGTATCACACGCAGCTCGTATGGTCCGAGCATGTCGTCTTTTACGAATGCACCCGTGGTCCCTTCCGCAAGGAGGAGACTGAATTTGCCTCCTGGGCACCTGGGGAAGGAACCCCCGCTGCCGAGGAGTATCTCAATCAACTGAAAAGCCGATTCGGCGCCGCTTGAGTTCCTGCCCCGCCGGTTTATCACCTTCATCCCCCGCAAAAAATCGAATGTCCAAAGGTCCAGCATACATGGTGGTAGGTGCCGACAGCCTTGTCGGCGGCAGTCTCCTCGCCGCGCTCAAGCGCCGCGGCCAGCCGGCTTATGGCACCACCAGACGAAAAGAGCGGGCGGGGAACGGCACCCTTTTCCTCGACTTCGAATCCGAGGAGGCCTTCATTGCGCCAGAGGATGCCGGTTACGCGTTCGTAGTCGCTGCGGCGACCAATTATGACCGCTGCGCCAGCGATCCCATGGCGCGGGTGATCAATGAGGAGCTGATTCCCAGGACCATCCAGAGCCTGCTCAAGCAGGGGGTGTTCGTCACCTTCGTTTCCACCAATTCCGTGTTCGGCGGCGAGAGGCCCTGGCCTCACGAGGACTCGCCACATGATCCCCGTATCCCTTACGCCATTCAGAAGAGCCGTGCCGAGAGCACAGTGAAAGCCCATGCCGCCGGGCTTGGTATGGAGGCGCATCTGAACATCGTGCGCCTGACAAAAATCCTCGACACCACGACCTCCCCGCTTCCGGCCTGGTTTGATGCATGGAGCCAGGGCAGGACCATTGAGCCGTTCGAAGATCTGATCTTTGCCCCGATGTCCTCCCGCTTTGTCGGTGAGGCGCTTGCCACGCTGGGTGAGAAGCGGGTGCCCGGGAATCTGCACCTCTCCGGCGCGGAGAATGTCTCGTATGTGGACCTCGCCCGGGCCATCGCCGCACGGGCCGGCATCGCCCCTGCGCTCATTCAGCCGAGCAGCGCCGAGGCGAAAGGCATTCAAATCGCCTTCAAGCCCCGTTTCTCCGGTATCGGCATGGAGCGCACCACCGCGATGACCGGCCTCACGCCTCAGCCGCTCGAGTCGGTTGTCGAAGACATCGTCCCCGCCACCCTTCCGATCCACTCCCCCTCATGAGCGTTCAACTCTTCCACCGCACCACCTGCCGCCTTTGCGATTCGCCGAAGGTCGAGCTTGTCGTCAAGCTTCAGCCCATCCCGCTTTCCGAGAACTACTGCAACGACGCAGAGACCGGACGCTCGGCGGCGCGTTACCCGGTCGATCTCTACATGTGCGCTGACTGCGGTCATGTGCATCAGCTCGATGTCATCGACTCGAAGAGCCTTTGGGATGCCTACACCTACTACTCCGGCGATGCGAAGGGCATGCCGGAGCACTTCCGCCAGGTCGCTGCGCAGATCATCAAAGATTACGCCCCGCCCGCCGGATCGCTCGTCATCGACATCGGAAGCAACGACGGCTCCCTTTTGCGCCCCTTCAAAGAGGCCGGTCACGCGGTGCTCGGCATTGATCCCGCCCGCGAGATCGCCCGTATGGCCACGGAGGCGGGTCTGGAGACCCTTCCGGAACTCATGTCCCTCGATCTTGCCCGGAAGATCCGCCAGCAGCGTGGTCCAGCCAGCGTGGTGTGCATGTTCAACGCCTTCGCGCATGCCGATAACATGGGCGAGATCGCCGAGAGCATTCGCGAGATGCTGGCGGATGACGGCATCTTTGTCTTCGAGTGCCAGTATCTGCTCGACATCATTGACCGAGTGCTCATCGCGACCATCTTTCACGAGCACATGAGCCATCACTCGATGGTCTCGCTGACGAAATTTTTCGATTTGCACGGCCTGGAGTTTGTCAGCGTGGAGCGGGTGCCCATCCAGCACGGCTCGCTCGTCGGAGTCGTCCAGTTGAAAGGCGGAAAACGTTCGCAGGATGCCAGCGTCCGCCGCCTGCTGGACCTGGAGGTATCCCGTGGCCTCGACAAGACCGCTACTCTCAAGCAATTCGCCGGCGTGATCGGCTCGCTGCGTGAGCGCATCAGCGGCCTGGCCGCGAAGTGGAAGGAGGAAGGCGTCCTGGTGGCCGGATATGGAGCCGCCCGCAGCGGCCCCACTCTGATCTCGCAGCTTGGATTGACCGGGGCGATCGATTTCATCGTCGATGACCACCCGCAAAAAGTCGGGCGGTATTCCTCAGGAGATGGAATCCCCATCGTGCCCACCTCGGAGCTATGCCAGAGAATGCCGAAATACACAGTCATACTGGCCTGGGTGCATGCTGCCAAGATCGTGGAATCAAACCAGGAGTATCTCAAGAAGGGCGGCACCTTCGTCATCCTCTGCCCCGAGCCGCAGCTCGTCACGCTGGATGCCCGCTTAAATGTCTGAAGCGCGGCTTCGCCTCGTCGGAAACCTTATCATCCCACGCATTTGAACCGCCCGAAGCCCAAAGTTAAACTGGTCACGCCCGTCTGGGGGTTTGAATACATCGAGATGTATTGCGACATCTCGCTGCCCTCCTTCCTGGGCCCCGGCAACATTGAGGCGCTCCTGGACAAGGAGGTCTTCGATTTTGAGTTCGTGATCCTCACCGTGAAGACATCGGTCGGGCTGTTTGACGGGTTTCCGGCGTTTCAAAAGCTGAGGCAGCTCTGCGAGCCGAAGTTCATCGAAATCGATGATCTGATCACCTCTGATTCCCATCTCTATGGCATCACTCTGACGCTCGCCTACCAGCGGGCGATGAGCTCGTGCGGTGAGGACATGAAGAACACCTATTTCATGCTCATGAACGCGGATTTCATCTTGGCAAACGGGGCTTTGAAGACGCTCGCCAGGCTGATCCTTAAGGGCGAGGAGCTGATCCTCGTCTCTAGCATCAGGTCTGTGTCCGAGGACGTCGAGCCGCTGCTCAAGGAGAGGATGAAAACTGGCCTGGCGCTCGATCTGGAGCCGCGTGACCTAGTCCGCATCGCCCTGCAGCATCCGCAGCGGACGCATGTGGCGAAACTGAAGAACCAGACGGTGACTCACACCTCGCATCCCAACCAGTTTTTTTGGAAGCATGACGAGCATACCTGGCTGGGCAGAGTCTTCCTGATGTGGATCATGTGCATCAAGCCCGGCTGCTTCAAGCAAGGCATCAATTCATTCAGCGACTATGGGTTCATCCCGGAGCTTTGCCCTTCGGTCAAGGAGCATATCCTGGATGACTCAGACGATTTTTTCATGCTTGAGCTGCAGAATCGTGAATCGGAGGCGCACCTGATCCAGTTGGGGGCGTATCATACTCCGTCCGCCGTCCGCAGCCTCTCGAGTTGGACGACCACCGAGCACCGCAGGGTAGCACAGCATGATCTTTTGTTCCACTCGGAGGGCATTCCGGGCAGCATCGGCACCACCAGGCAGGCGGCGAAGTCCTTCATCGACGAGATCCTCGCACAACTCGGCCCGGTGCTGTGCCATGATTCTCACACGGTGTGGCAGATGGGCGTGGAAAGATGGATGGCCGCCAGATTGCTGCCAGATCCACCCGCCGAGCTGGAGCCGGTTCCGAAAAAGCAGGAGTCTGCCTTTCAACGCAGCCTCGCCAGGTTCCGGACCATGCTGCAGTACTCGGGCTGCTATTTCACCCTGGACTTCATGAGGAAGGCCGTCCGTGGCTTTGTAAATCAGGGCGATGAGGTTCTGGTGGCCGGCGACCACAATCCTCTCTTCAAAATGGTGCTCGCTGAGGCTGTTGATGGACTTGGTGCCACCCTTCAAACCGTGATACCGGGCACTAAAAAGACGCCCGCCAACGCCGCCCGCCCGCCCAGGCCCGAAGCCGTGTATCAGCCCCCCCGAAAGGCCCTTGTTTTCTGTGAAAAAACCGACCGCGAGTCTGTTCGTAGGCTGCTGGCGGCTGTGGAGACTGGCCTGGCCGCTGGGGCAAAGCTGTTGATCGTTGTTCATCCGAAAACCCAGATGACGAGCACCGACTTCGTGGTGGAAATCGCGGACTTTTTGAGCGCCAGAAGCCCGAATGCGGATGTCAGGGTCACTTCAGTCGGCGGCAGGTCCACCTGGCGGTGCCGGAGTATTGGGCAGTACGTCAGCAACCGGATTCCGAACGGTCGGGTGAGACTGAAGCATCTGTTTGGCGTCTTCAGCCTCATGTATCTCGTGGTGCAGAACGTAGTCACCTGGATGTCAAAAAAGAGGCGGAAGGAGCACGGCACCCTGCTGATGACACATGCTCTTGGAGTCATTCGTATTGACGAGAAAGAGGTCCAAGCCACACGCCAATGAATGCTCTTTTGCTATCCGCCGGCCTCGGCACGAGGCTCCGCCCTCTCACAGACCATGTGCCCAAGTGCCTGGTGCCCGTCGGCGGCGTCCCCTTGATGGACATCTGGCTGTACATGCTTTCATCGCAGCATGTCGGGAAGGTGCTGATCAATACTCATTACCTGCCGGAGAAGATGGCGGCCCATTTCGCGAATCATCCTCTGCGGGACCGGGTGATGCTGGTGGCGGAGCCTCAGCTCCTCGGCACCGCCGGGACACTTCTCGCCAACCAAGATTTTCTTCTGGAAGGAACCACTCTGATCGCCCATGCGGACAATCTTTGCCTGTGCGATTGGCAGGCGTTCGTCGAGGCGCATCAAAACCGTCCGGCGGAGGCGGTGATGACGATGATGACCTTCATCACTCCCACTCCTCAAACCTGCGGCATCATCAAGACGGATGAAAAAGGGATCGTCAGGGAGTTCTTCGAGAAGAGTGCGAATCCTCCCGGGAACCTCGCCAATGCCGCGGTTTACCTGGTGGAGCCGGAATTCATGCGGCTCGTGGCGGAGACCATGAGCGAGGTCTCGGACATCAGCACGCAGGTGCTGCCCCGCCTGCTGGGACGCATCTACACCTGGCACAATGCGGGGGCGCTGGTGGACATCGGGACGCCGGAGAGCCTCTCACGCGCCTGTGACGAGCACGGGGATGCCGTGAGGCGTCTCGTTCAAAAGTAGTTCGAGGGGCCTGGCTGGCCCCACCTTTCATTTTTTACCCCACACGATGAAACTGCCGGAACATTGGAAACCTCTTCCCACGGTCAAAGATGGCTATGTGGACGGCAGTCAAGGCACCAAACTGACCTTGGGCTGGGTGCTGCTCCATCCGCTGGGCTTTATCAAGCTGGCTCTCAAATCGCCGCGGGATGTCTTCCGCTATCTCACCAGGCATCCGCGAATGTTTCTCACCGGCCATTCCAAGCGTCGAAGCGCCGGGGCGGCCGATCAGAAGCCGCAGGGCACAGGTTCGCGGAGCACCGAGATCGAGCTGGTGAGGCTCTTCCAGGCGAAGAAAATCCGGGTTTTCGAGATCACGAACCCGGTGCGGATCGGTCATCAGGTGGGAGAGCTGGATGTCTGGCTTCGTGAAAAGAGACTGGCCCCCGCTGACGCCACTTTCAGTGTCCTGGCCCTCTCGGAGGATGATGTGGCGAACAAGCATTTTTGGACCTACACGCGGCCGCTGTTTGACTGGACCATCTCCCTGCCTGCATGGAACGAGTTGAAGCGCTCCTATCCTGAACTGGGTGGCTTTGCTGAGTGCAGGTATGATTACTTTCATGCCTATGACGAGTCCGCCGCCTGCTTTCCGGTCTTCGCTGCCTGGGGGGAACGGCCTCCGCTATTCCAGATGACCGCAGAGGATCAGGAGTTTCTGCACAGAGAGCTCGCCGAATGGGGGCTTGGTGAAAAAGACTGGTTTGTCTGCCTGCACAATCGCGAAAGAGGTTACTCGGCCAAGGATGACGATATTCACGACTATCGGAATGCGGCCATCGAGACCTACTTCCCAGCTATTGAGGAGATTGTCAGGCGCGGAGGTTGGGTCTTCCGCATGGGAGATCCCTCGATGTCCCCCATCCAGTCATCGGACAAGATCATCGACTACGCCCATTCCTCCCGGAGATCGCCTAGGCTGGACATCCTGCTCTGCGCGTCCGCGAAATTCATGATCGGATGCAGCTCCGGGCTTTCGCTCGTCTCGACGGCCTTTGGTATCCCGGTGCTCAATGTGAATCTGGCGCCCATCTCGATGCATGCCTACACCTCGAAGGACATCGCCCTGCCCAAGCTTTATTACAGCGAGCAGGAAGGGCGGCTGCTCCGCTTCGACGAGGCGTTTTCGCATCCCGCCTCGAACTACAGGTTTGGAAACCTGTTCAAGCGGGATGGCATCCGGGTGGTGGACAATGATGAGCGCGATATCCTGGAGGCCACCCTGGAGATGCTGGCGAAGGTGTTTGAGGAGCCTGGAAGCGCCGGGGATGAATCCTCCGCGCTGAGCAAGCGCTACAACCGGCTGTTCAAGCCAGGGCATTTTGGTTACTGCTCGGCCGGCGCGGTGAGTCCCACCTTTCTCAAGCGTTACCACCATCTGATGCCTGAAAACACAGGCCCGTTGGCCTGAAAAGCGCCGGACTAAACTTACGACAACCCACATGCAACTCCTCCTTCTCATCAACAGCCTCCTCATCCTGGCGCTCATTTTGGGATTGTTTTCCTATGTGAGGAAGCAGCGCCTTCGGATGATCCAGGCTTTCAATCATCTCAAGCTGGAATGGGAGGAGAAGGCGGGAGGTGCCAGTTTTCCGGGTTCCGCCCATCATGCTCGGCTCCAGCAATCCATCCGGCGTCGGTGGCGGAAGCGGGCGGTGGCCAGGCTCAAGAAAGACGAGGCCAGCGATCAACTGGCCGAGATCACGCTCGTCATACCCACGCACAACAGGCATTCGAGATTGGAGAGATCGCTCAGTTACTACGGTAGGTGGAACATAAAAATCCTGGTGCTCGACTCCACGAGTGTTCCGTATGCAAAGGGAATCCCCGGGCTGGTGAACTATCTTCATCTTCCAACCCTCACTTTTGCCGAAAAGGCCAGTCACGCCATGTCACTGGTGGACACGCCCTATGTGCTCTTCTCCGCCGATGATGATTTCATCTCAGTGAAAGGCGTCCTCGGTGCCCTGGCTTACATGCGGAGCAACCCGGGGTGCGCCAGCGCACAGGGCTGGCATGCGGGTTTTGTGATCAAAAACCGGATGCCATGCTGGAGCGCGGGACATCTTTTTGCCAAAAGCTACCGGGTGAAGGGGGAAAACGCCGCGCAAAGGCTGGCCCAGCAATCCACTCTGTATATGAACAACTTCTATGCGTTACAGCGCACCGCTGCTGCGAAAGACTGTTTCTGCCGGGTTCTTCCCGCCATCCCGAAGGAGGTGTTCATAAGACGTCCGGATCTGATTGAGATGGGACAGGCGTTTTGCTCGGTCGTCTGGGGGGATCATGTGGTTCTGCCGATGTTCTGGATAGGAAGGGAAGCCATGGCAGCAAGCCTCGGGCACTCAGCCAGTCCGCACGATGACGCGCTTCAAAGAAGCGACTTTTTGATGGTTCTCGCCAAACTCGGGGAGACTCTCAAAGAGCACTTTGAAGAGGCGGACGCTTCCAGATGTTTTGAAGAGGCCGGCCAAAAGATCGAGCAGTATGGCAAAAGCTGGTATGCGGGGAAGATCCCGAATGCAGGCCCGGTCGAGGTTTTCATGCGAAAGTCATCCGACCTCGGTGCTCTGGCGCTGATGGATGATTGCATTCGCAAACATGTGGCTCTGTATGATTAAAAGCCCATTGATGAGCGCAAACCGGTCGAACCAATTCCGCCACCAAAGGAGTTTCCCAGCGCTTCCGCCCGAGTTACAGCGCCTTGGGCTGTGCCGCACCACGGCACTGCCGGGCCTCGAACCGCTTAGCACCTCTGCCGTGGCTCCCATCTCATTCTTTCCACCTCACCCATCCCATGACCCAGAAACATCCCTGCCATGACTGCCAGAGCGAGGACGTCATCGTCTTCGAAGAATACGAACGTCTCACTCGTGTGACCTCGGACTGCAAGCCCTGGCCTGCTGGCGGCTGCCTCCAACTCTGCCGTTCCTGCGGTCTGCTCCAATCTGGAGTGAATACCTTCTGGATCGACGAGATCACCCGCATCTATGCGGAGTATGACTGCCATTACCAATCTGGTGGTGTGGATCAGGCCGTCTATGACCCAAAGAGCGGCCAGCCCATCAAACGCTCGGACAAGCTCCTGAGCACGCTCGTCGAACGCAAGCTGCTTCCGCCTGCTCGTAGGCTGGTGGATCTGGGATGTGGCAGTGGTGCCTTCCTCGCTGCATGTGGCCAGCATTTGCCCGGCTGGGAGCTCGTTGGCCTGGAGCAGGCGGCGAGGTACGAGGAGAAAATTCGTTCACTGCCCGGTGTGGTGGACTTTCAACCAGTGTCGCTGGACAAGCTAACGGGTGAATACGCCCTCATGACAATGATTCATGTGCTTGAGCACATCCCGGCACCTTCCCAAAACCTCGCCACACTCAGCCGCCATCTGGTTGAAGACGGTCTTTTCTTCATCCAGGTGCCCTCTTATGAGGAAAATCCCTTCGAGCTTGTCGTGGCGGATCACTCCACACACTTTTCAGCCAGGCAGCTCCTGCGAGTGATGCGTGCGGCAGGCAGCCATGCCACGCATGAGGAGCTGGGCTGGCTACCGAAGGAGCTCAGCCTCTTGGCCTCCAAGTGTGGTGCGCCCGAACGTGAAAAGCCCTCGGAGGCGGAAATCGAGGAAACTGCCGCTTTTGTGCGCCAGAGTCTGCAATGGCTGGAGATGGTCTCCACGGAAGCTCGGAAGCTCATGACGAAGAAGCCGTTTGCCATCTTTGGCACCTCCATCGCCGCAAACTGGCTGCTAGGCGTCATTGGTGCCGATGCGGTGGATTTCTTTGTGGATGAAGACCCGAGCCGCAAAGGCTTGACGCACTGTGGAAAGCCGATCATAACACCGGACCAGATTCCTGATGGAGCGACGGTGTTTGTCCCGCTGGCACCTGCCGTGGAGGCATCCGTCTATGAACGACTTTCCAACTCGCGTTTCTCCCTGGTGGTGCCCCGATTGTGAACTGATTCATGACGCTAGACCTTCCATCGCCGATCAGCCCGGAGATTGGGCCTAGCCGTGTTGTGTACCAAAACAAGTACCAAACCGTGACGGCAGTGCGGGTAAATTTCGGCAGCTTTGAGAAGGAAATCTTCGTCAATGACCACGGTATCCGTGCCGGTGTGCTCTTTGTGCGTGGAACTGAGGTGCTGATGGTGAGGCAGTATCGTCTGCTGCCGCGTGACATGGCCTGGGAGATTCCTGGAGGACGCATCGAGGCCCGCGAGGCACCGGAGACAGGTGCGAGGCGGGAGGCTTTGGAGGAAACTGGCCTCCGTGGGCGCGTGCTGCATCCGCTGGTCTTCTTCATTCCCGGCCTGGATACCTGTGACAATCCCACGCATGTCTTTTGGTGCGATGACTTCCATGCCGATTCAAATGGCGATGCTCACGGGGACCCGCATGAGATCGAAGGGCAGGCCTGGCTGCCATTTCAGGAATGCCTCGACATGGTGTTCAGCCGCAGAATCATGGACAGCATGACGATTACAGCTTTGCTTGCATGGCAGTCCGTGCAAAGCCGTCTCCTGCAAGCGTCCCTTTGTTCCCCTTCATGAGTCTCGAAGCAATCATAGCAGAAATCCAGAGCCAGGTGCCCGAAGGTGCCACGGTGGTCTTTGTCCATGGTAATTTTAATATCCTGCATCCAGGCCACCTCCGGCTGCTACAGTTTGCCCGCGAGTGCGGTGACTTCCTGGTCGTTGGCGTGTATACGAACAGTATAGCTGCCGGTGCGGCTCTGCTGGATGAGGAGCACCGTCTGGAGGCTGTGAAGGCGAATAACTGGGTGGGACGTGCTTTCTTGCTCGATGTGCCGCCGGAGGATTTTGTCGCCGCAATGAAGCCTGATGTAGTAGTCAAAGGCAAAGAACATGAGAACCGCCGGAACCCCGAGGCTGATGTTTTAGCCTCCTACGGCGGTGCCTTGCAGTTCGGCTCCGGTGACACGGTCTTCTCCGCTTCGACGCTGCTGCGCCAGGAACTCTCCCAGCAAGCCGATGCCCTGCCGGTGACCATCCCGAACGATTTTCCTGCCCGCCACGGTTTCACCCTCGATTCACTCGAAAGCATCCTTCACAATGCAGGCAAAGCCCGAATCTGCGTCATTGGTGATGTCATCATCGACGAGTATATCACCTGTGATCCCCTCGGCATGTCCCAAGAAGACCCGACGATCGTCGTCACGCCAGTGGGCTCGGACCGTTTCCTTGGCGGAGCGGCCATCGTGGCGGCTCACTGTGCCGGCTTGGGTGCCGAGGTTAGTTACCTCTCAGTTACCGGAGAAGATGCGCTGCATGAATTCGTCGATAAAAAGCTCAAAGAATACAAAGTAACCGGTCATCTGATAATTGATGATACCCGGCCGACGACGCTCAAGCAGCGATTCCGTGCGGCGGGCAAGACTCTGTTGCGGGTAAACCACCTGCGCCATCATGGCATCCGCCGCGACCTTCAAGAGCAACTTCTCAAGCGCCTCGTGCCGCTGCTCGATAATCTAGACATCCTCGTGTTCTCTGATTTCAACTACGGCTGCCTGCCCCAGGCCCTCGTGGACGTGATCACTTCCGAGGCACGCAAGCGTGGCGTAGTCATCATGGCGGACAGTCAGTGTTCCTCGCAGATCGGCGATGTCTCCCGCTTCAAAAATGCGGATATTTTGACCCCCACGGAAATGGAGGCACGGGTGAGCACTCGCAATCATGAGGATGGTCTTGTCGTCCTGGCTGAAAAGCTCCGCCAGCAGGCAGGTGCGCGAAACGTCCTGTTAAAACTGGGGGCCGAAGGCGTGATGATTCATGCTGCTGCCGAGCAGGAGCAGTGGCTCACCGATCAGCTCCCCGCCTTCAATCATCTGCCGAAGGACACCGCTGGAGCGGGTGACTCGCTCCTTGCCGCGTCTGCCATCACTATTGCCCTCGGTGGCGAAATCTGGAAAGCGGCTTTTCTCGGCTCCATCGCCGCATCCTGTCAGGTATCCCGCATCGGTAACACCCCCCTCACGACGGCGGAACTGCTTCATGCTTTGCGTTCATGAATACCTTCCTCCTCGTCGCCGGGAGATCCCCAACTTTGGCCCGATCGAGGAATTCATGCGGAAGTCCTCTGACCTCGGTTCTCTGGTGGTGACGGATGATTGAATTGGCAAACATCTGGCTTTGTATGATTAAAGGCACATTGATGGGTTTAAGCCGGCTCCTCTTCATGATACTCAAGGTCGCCGCAGAAGGTTTTTTCCGGCCCGCAAGTTTGTCACACAACCACCGATTTCATGTTCTCTAAATGGATTAGTTCGATTCGTGCCTCTGATGCCTTTCGCATTCTGTGGCGGACGATGGGGTCGATCAGCACTTATGTCTTCCCTTACAAATGGAGACTGCTGCTGAGCGTGCTGCTTGGGGCGGCGAGCGCCGCGTTCAACGGCCTGATGCTCATCGGCTTCCAGTTGATCTTCTCCCTCGTGCTCAAGGGGCAGACCCGTACGCTGGGCGAGGAGGTGAATCTTCCCATCATCGGTAAACTGAACCCTGCGGAGATCCTCGGCCTGTCGGCGGATACCCCGGTGGGGATCATCGGGGTGATCCTCGCCTGCTCGTGCATTCCGGTGCTGATCTTCATCCGGGGATTCCTAGGTTATCTTTCCGTGTACCTCCAGGCATGGGTGGCGAGCAAGGTGGTTTACGCGATCCGCAACGACACCTACTCAAGCATCATGCGCCAGTCGCCCGCCTTCTTTAGCAATGCGCGGACGGGTGAGTTGATGCAAACGGTCATCAACATGACCACCGCCGTGCATACCAATGCGATGATGCTCATCCAGATCGTCGTCCAGCGTCCGGTGACCATTATTTCGATCCTGGTGGTGCTGTTTGCGCAGGACTGGGTTTTCACATCGGTGGCCTTGTTTGTCTTCCCGGCGTGCCTATGGCCGATTATCCGCCTGGGCAAGCGGGCACGGGCCAGCGGCGAGGGCGAATTGAATGAGGCCAGTGACATGATGGTCGTGCTGCATGAGTCCTTCGCCGGCATCCGCCTGGTGAAGTCCTACGCCCGCGAGCCGCATGAGTGCGAGCGGTTCCGCCGGAGCAACGAGAGCATGGTGGATTTCATGCTGAGATGGACGAAGCACTCGGAGATGATCGGCCCCATCGTGGAGTCCGTGGCCTCGATCGGCATCGGGGCGGGTCTTGTCTATGCCTGGCACCGGGGCCTTGAGGCCGAAAACTTTTTCATCCTCGTCCTGGCACTGACCCAGATCTACCCTCCCTTGAAGGAGCTGAGCCGCGTGCAGATGGTCCTTCAGCGCACGGGAGCTGCAGCCGAGCTGGTCTTCAAGCTGCTGGAGACCGTGCCGGACATCCTGGACGCGCCTGACGCCCGCACGGTCGGGCGGGCCTACGGGGCGGTGGAGTTCCGTGATGTCACGTTCGCTTACACGGAGCCTGACGGGACCAAGAAGGACGTTCCGGCTGTCAAAAACATCAATCTCCAGCTCGAGCCTGGCAAGTTCTACGCCCTCGTCGGCCCGAGCGGCGCAGGGAAAAGCACCCTCTACTCGCTCATCCTACGCTTTTATGACACGGATCAAGGCGCGATCCTCCTGGACAGCGACGACATCCGCAGCATCACCCAGACATCGCTCCGCTCCAACATCGGCGTCGTCAGCCAGGACACCTTCCTGTTTCACGCTACCATCAAGGAAAACATCCGCTACGGGCGCCTGGATGCCACGGACGAGGAGATTATCGAGGCGGCGAAGAAGGCACACGCGCATGAGTTCATCGAGGAGATCGTCGGCAGCTATGAGGCCGTTGTCGGCGAGGGCGGCTGCAAGCTCTCGGGAGGTCAAAAGCAGCGTCTCTCGATCGCCCGTGCCATCCTGCGCAATGCTCCCATCCTACTGCTCGACGAGGCCACCTCCGCTCTCGACACAGAGAGCGAAAAAATCATCCAGGAGGCCATTCACACGCTTTCCGAGGGCAAGACCGTCGTCGCCATCGCTCATCGTCTTTCGACGATCCTTGAGGCTGACCAGATCGTGGTGATGGAAAAGGGGCTAATCGTGGATCGCGGCACGCACGCGGAGCTGCTGGAGCGCAATCCGCTATACCAGAAGCTGTACAACCTCCAGTTCAGCAGCGAGGATGCCGTGGCGGAGGTGGAGGTCGCGTAAAAGAGATGCCTGCGCTTATCAGCATCTGCCTGACAACATACAACCGTTCAGCGGGGCTGCGGCACGCGGTGGAGTCTGTATTGTCCCAGGACTATCCGCGGTTTGAGTTGATCATCTGTGACAATGCCTCCTCGGACGACACCACTTCGGTGGCCCGCGATCTGTGTGCCAAGGATGAGCGTGTGCGTTACCTCAGGCATCCTGAGAACATGGGGTCCATCGCCAACTTCATGTCCGGCCTGCCGCATTGCCGCGGAGAGTATTTCATGTGGCTGGCGGATGATGACTGGCTTGGGGAAGGCTATCTCTCGACCTGCGCCGGGTTTCTTGACCAGCACCCGGATCACGTGGGTGCCTACGGAAGAGTTCGTTACTACAAGCAGGGGGTTTACAGTCATGAAGGGCGGGTCATCACGCTCGATCAGGATGCCCCGGAGCATCGCCTTCTCTCCTACTACCAGGCCGTGGGTGACAATGGCATTTACTACAGCCTCATGCGCCTTGAGCAGGTGAAAAAGGTCCCGCAGCGGGTGGTGATGGGCACAGACTGGTTTTTCGTGGCCGGCATGGCCTGGCAGGGGAAAATCCGCGCTCTCGACGACACGATCATTCATCGGGACTACAACTGGAATGCCACGAGCTTTGATCGTATCGCGCGCAGCCAGGGCATCGAGGGGTTTGCCGCACGGAGTCCTTACCTGGCCATCGCACTGGAGGCTTTCGAGGACATTCGGAAGCAGCCTCTTTATGCATCGCTGCCGGAGGGCGGCAGGACACGGCTGGCATTGAAGGCGTTCTGGACATTGTGCCGGAGCAAGAAGGCAGGAATGCTAACATCATTGCGAGCCTTGGCCTCCCTGCTTTTCCAACATCGCACCCGGCTGTTCGCTGAATGACAGATCATCGTCCAGCGGTCCTCTGCGACCTCATTTATTCGAACACAGAGCCCGGCCATGGCGGGAGGCATCGCTCGCTGCAACTTCGGGAGATCGTGGAGGAGGCCGGCTTTGAGGCCATGGTCATGCCGGTGACATTGGCGGTCTCAAACGTGGCATGTTATGCCGCTGGCTTGAAAGCACTGCTGAGGTATCGCATGCCTCCGGGCAGCGGTTGGAGGTGGCTGCGGCGCTGGGGGAGAAACAGCCTGCGGTTCCGAAATGCTCTGAAGACTGGAAAAGACCTCCGCCTGCTCCTCTGGGAGAACACGCGGCCTGTGGGATACCTTTCACCACTCTTGGCGAGAGAGGCCGGTCTCCCGGTTTATGCCGCGCCACAAAACATCGAGGCCCTCGCCAGAGGCAGGATCATTCGCCGTCCCTCGGACTATCCCCTCGCCGAGGTGTGCGCCGAGATGGCGGCGCTGCGGTTGGCCGACCATGTGGACGCGATCTGCCAGACGGAACAGTGGTTCATGGCGCATCACGGCATCGTGGCAGGTTTTCTGCCCTACCACCCACCGCGGCCGGTGAGAGAGCAGATGCTCAAGGTCCGGCAGCAGCGCATCGAGAAACCTGACAGCGGGCGCTTTCTCATCATGGGGACGACGACGAATCCTCCCACCCGCCAGGGAATGGTGGCACTTCTGAAGATGCTCTCACAGGATCAAGCCGCGGACTCACCAGCCGTTGACGTCATCGGAACCGGGACAGACACGATGCGCTCCGAGTTCAGCCATCCTCGCTTCCACTTCCATGGACGAGTCTCCGCTGAAAAGCTGGACGAACTCCTCGCGGGGGCGAGTGCCACGCTGATCCACCAGCCTCTCGCCACCGGTGCGCTGACCCGCGTTGCGGAATTGCTCATGGCCGGCGTGCCCGTCATCGCAAACCCGGTGGCGGCCCGAAGCACCGGCCACCACACCGGGGTTCATGTGTTCGAAGATGAGGCCGGTCTGCTCGCTCTCGGTAGATCTTCCCTGCCGATGCCTCCAATCCCCTCCGTGCCCGAAAAAGTCGTTTCAATCGTCAGCCGACTGCGCTCGTATCGCGAACCCGCAGAAACGAGAAACCAATGAAGAAGGTGCTGATCACAGGAATCACAGGCCAGGACGGATATTATCTGGCCCGCCAGCTCATCGAAGATGGTTGTGAGGTGCACGGGTTCATACAACGGCCGCAGATCGAGACTCGCAAAGACCCGTTGTATGACAAATGCACCCTGCATGTGGCCAGGCTCGACAACATGCCGCTGATCTGCTCGCTGCTTTCACAAACTCAATTCGACGAGTGCTATCATCTGGCGGCATCCAGCTTTGTCGGTGAGAAGCTCGCCGACGGGTGGCACACGATTCAGAACAACATCTCCTGCACCCATCATTTGATGGCCGCGCTTCACCAGTTCCAACCTTCCTGCCGCGTTTACTTTGCCGGGTCGAGCGAGATGTTTGGCCGGCCGCAGACCGCCCCGCAAACGGAGCAGACGCCATTCACGCCGCGCAGCGCCTATGGAATCAGCAAGCTGGCCAGCTACCACATCGTGAGAAACTACCGGGATGATTTCGGAATGTATTGTGCCGTGGGCATCCTCTATAATCACGAAAGCCCGCGGCGCCCCCGGGAGTTCGTCACGCGGAAAATCACCGCGGCGGCGGCCGAGATCAAAGCAGGTCTTCGCCAGACTGTCGAAGTGGGAGACCTAGATGCAAAACGCGATTGGGGGTTCGCGCCCGATTACGTGAAAGCCATGCGGGCCATCATCCGGCTGCCAGAACCCTCCGACTATGTGGTTTCAACCGGGGTCCTGCATTCTGTGCGCGATATTTGCCAGGTGGCGTTTTCGCACCTCGGGCTCGACTGGAACAACCATGTGCGTGTCAACCCCGCTTACGGCAGGATTGAAACCCAGGTCCCCCTGCTCGGCTGCTCTGATAAAATCCACCGGGAAACAGGCTGGCAGCCCGTCACCAGTTTTGAGATGATGATCCGCCTCATGGTTGATGCTGATTTTGAACGTGTTTCGCACATGGCATCTTAAGTGCCGCCGTCGCAGATGAAGATCCTGCTTATCAAACTGAAAAACATCGGTGATGTGCTGATCATGACGCCTGCGATTCGAGGCATCCGGGAACGTCACCCCGAGGCGCGCATCAGCGTGCTCGTGCGTGCGGGCACGGAGGGCATTCTCGCGGGATGTAAAGACATCGACGAGGTTCTCGTGTCCGCAGCACCTGAGAGACACAAGCGCGGGTTTGGGTGGTGGAACGATCTCAAAAACATGATCCACATCCGCACGACGGGCTTTGACTGGGTTTTCGAGCTTGGGGATGGGGATAGAGGACGCTGGATCACAAAGTTCAGCGGTGCGAAAAACCGCATCGCGAGCCGCTGGGGCTGGGTGGTGCCAAAGCACTTCGAAAATGCCTTCACCGGCACCAGCACGCAGGACTGGCAGCTGATGCACCGCGTGGAAAAAGACTACCGTCTGGTGTCCGAGTTTCTGCCGCTGGGTGATGAGGTTCCACCGCTTGTTTTTGACGCGCCGGAGGGTGTGGACCCGCTCGTGGCGGAAGGTGCTGACTATGTGGTCATCCATCCTGTTTCACGCTGGAAGCGGAAAGCATGGCCGGTGGAACGGTGGGTCAGCGTCGGACGATGGCTGGCTGGCCGCGGGCTGCGCTGTGTGATCTCCTCGGGGCCGGATCCTGTGGAGGTGCGGATGGCGGAGGAGATCACCCACGCCTTGGGTGAGGATGCCCGATGCACGCGGGGAACGCGGTCTTGGAGCGAGCTCGCCCGCCTGATCAAAGGGGCGAAGCTGTTCACCGGCCTCGACACCGCCGCCATGCATCTGGCGGCGGCATGCCAGACACCGGTGGTGGCCTTGTTTGCGCAGTCCATCGAGTCCCACTGGGGGCCGTGGAAGTGCCGCCACGAGATCGTGCGGGCTGGAGGGCCCCTTCCGCGAGAGTTTCCCGCCTTTGTCGAGGAGGCAGCGCAGCGCTCGATGCTCGACATTACCGGGCAGGATGTCATCGCCGCCTGTGAACGCATGCTTTCCAACGTGTCATGAAGTGGCTGGCCCTTACCTTTGGAGATGAAAAATGCGCCAGCACGGTCTTCCGCATTCATCAGTATGTGCCGCTGCTCCGTGAGGAGGGAATCGAGCTGGTATGTCGTGAGGCATCGAAGATGGACCACATAGCGGACTTTGCAGGATACGATGGCATTCTGCTTCAGAAAAAGCTGCTCTCCCGCTCACGCCGCCAGCGTCTGATCCGGTCGGGGCTGCCGGTGATCTTCGATATTGATGACGCCACCTGGCATCCGCTGGAGAAAAAGCATCATTTCCTCACCCGCTGGCGCACGAACCACCGCCTCGCTGCCTGTTTAAAGCTCTCAAAGCTCGCGGTGCCTGCGAACGAGTATCTGGCCGCGCATTTGAGGAGGCACACGGCTGTCGAGGTTCTTCCGATGACGTTGCCCGCGAGGGAATGGAACGCTGCCAAGCCGGTGAATGGCCCGGCGGTAATCGGCTGGGCGGGAGCACCGGGGAATCACTTTCAACTGCGCAGCATCGAAAAAGCACTGCAGGAGGTCAAAGCCGCGATGCCGGAGGTGGTGATCCGCATTTTCAGCGGCGTGCGGCCGGAACTGGATGTGGAGATTGATTTTGTGCCGTTTGACGCCCCCAGGCAGATCGAGGTGCTGCACTCTTTCACCATCGGCCTGCTTCCGCTCCCGGACACGCCCTTCAATCATGGCAAATCGCCCATCAAGGCCCTGCAATACATGGCGGCCGGCATTCCCTGCGTGGCCTCCGCCTTGTCTGGCACGGTGGAGATGCTCGGAGAGCATGGCAGCGGGCTTTACGCGGCCGAATTGAGCTCGTGGACGAAGCACTTGCTCGCGCTTGCCGGAGACCCTGCCCTATGCCGCCGGATGGGCATGGCAGGCCGTGAAAGGTTTGAATCCCAGTTTACCGCCGAGGCCGCCGCGCGACGGTGGGCCAAAATCTTCCGCCGGACCGCCGCCGCACGCTCATGAAGCCCCAAATCCATGCCTCCTCCCTCCGCAAAGCGCTGCTCTGCCTGAACAAGGACAGCCGACGGGACTTCCGCTTCTTCCGCCAGTTCCCGCCGGGACCTTTCCGGACCATTCTGGACATCGGTGCCTATCATGGCGAGTTCACCGACCGCATGCTGCGGCACCATGAAGTGGACAAGGTTTTCCTCTTCGAGCCTTTCGCCGATTCGGTGGCTTTTCTGCAAAAACACTACCAGGCCGACCCGCGCTGCCAGGTGCTGCCGTATGCGCTTTCGGACGAATCCGGCAGCACGACGCTCCAGGTGCTCAATCATGCGGACTCCAGCTCGCTGCTCGCTCCGGTGGGGAATGCCGGCGGGCTGCTGCAGCGGCCCTTTCATGCCGTGAAGGAGACACGCATCGAAACCCGCCGCCTCGATGAACTGCCCGCCCTGCGGGACATCAAGCACTTCGACATCGCGAAGATCGATGTGCAGGGCGCGGAGTTGAAGGTGCTGCGCGGATGCGGGGATCTTCTGGAGCGGATCCAGTCGATCTACATCGAGGTGAATTTTTGCTCCCTTTACGAAGGTGGCGCGGTGTTTTGTGACACGCATGTCTTCCTGGAGCAGGCCGGGTTCAAGCTGGCCTTCATGCAGGAGTTCCGCAGGAACGAGCAGGGCGTCATGATTTACGCCAACGCGTTCTATTTCAGGCCGTGAGTCAGAGGAGTCTGGCGGGCCGGTGCTCATGAAGCCCGAGAGAGACCACCCGGTCGAGCTGCCTGCGAAACTCCTCTGCCGGAAATAGCCAGTCGCCATCGTCAGGCCAGGGCAGTCCGGAAAAGAGACGGAGCGCGGAATTGCCCGTCATGCACGCAAAGTCACGGTAGGCGTTCACCCAGCCATGCGTGACGGGTGAGGTGCCGGCCTCGAGAATCAGCAGGCGGCTCTGGCGGGAGAAAATGATGTTCGTCAGGCCCTGGCCCTGAGGGCCGATGACGAGCGGGGCGTCCGCAAAGCGACGGATCTGCTCGAGGAAGGGCGTTTTGGGAAGGTCCACCACATCGATCTCGCCCAGCCTCTCGCGGCAGACCGCAAGGATCTCCGTTTCATTCGCCAGGCGTCTCGTGGGGGCATCCCTGCGGGTCACAAAGACGGGCCTGCCTGATGGCGGAGCTGCGTCGCTGACGCCCGCAAAAGCGCGGAAGTACCTCTGCATCTGCTGGTAGTAGATGGGCGGGCCGAGATAGCCTTCCTGCCAGAGCATCGGCACATAGATCAGATGCGGCACGCTGAGGGTGCCCTTCCTGCACGGGGCCACTTTGGCCCCCAGATCACCCAAGGTCCCCAGATACCTGCCCTGCCATTTCTCATGGCCTGTGGCTGTCAGAATGGTGGGCGTTAGGCGGTTCGCTTCGAGGAACGAGCTGGCCGCCATCAGCCTTGGCAGATGCTGCATCAAAAAGTGCCCGTGATTTTCATGATCGCGGCCTGTGAGGTGGAAAACGGGGCCTTCCAATCTCTTCGCCATTATCGGAATCGGATGACGGATCTTCGCGGGGTCCAGCCGGGCAAAACTCGGGCATAGATTCACAAACGAGCCATTACTCGTGAAGACATGCCCTTGATCGCCCACGACGTGGGCATCGCGAAAGATGTGACAGCAGGCCTTGCTCCATCGTGTGATCGAGGGCGGGAGGTCCATGACGTGGAAGACGCATTCGTCGTCGAGCATCACCGAGGCGCTGCCTGCCTCGACGAGAAGATGGCATTCGCCGCCAGACTTCTCGTCGGACGAGATCATCGCGGGAGGCCTGCGCAGGCTGCTGTGGGCATCGTGGATGGCCCGCTCGGCGAGGTGCTTGAGGCTTCCGCGTTTCATGACTGGTCCAACGGCAGGATCTCCATGTCCGGCGGAGTCACCATCGCGGCGCGGCGGCGGTCCATGCGGCGTTTTTGCCAGCTTCGGATGAGCTTGGCAAAGAAGCTGTTCCCTTGCGGCGGGCAGGGGCGCCAGACGAGATCGGGCTGGATGCCGTTCTGGCGCATGTAGGCCAGGCCTTCCGGCTTCCAGAATCGTCCGCGCACACCTTCCACAAAGGAAATCTGCTTCGGCGCCTCCTGATCCATGAAGAAAAAGCTCCGCTCGCCTTCGCGGAGCTTTTGCCGCACCTGGCTTTCACATTGCCAGATGTTTAGGCCGGGCCGGGCGATGTCCAGAAGCAGATCCTTCCGCCAGAGGTTCGAGTTGATGCCAGCGCAGAGGTTTTGTGGATCGGCACGGCGGAACCAGGTGCCTTCCACCGGCTCGCCCGCGCTGCCATGCAGCCGCATTTCCAGTAATTTGCCTTCATGGGCTTCGAACTGCTCCAGCGTGCGCCCAAACGTCTCTTGGGGAAACGGGGCGTCGAAGAAGAAGTCATCGAGCAGTAGCAGCACGAGTTCGGCATCCACCTGCTCGATCGCGGCGCGGGTGTTGCTGCCCCACTGCAGGTCCGGGCCCACGCGGATCGTCCTCACCCGTGGATCGCGGTAGCTGCGCTCATTTGCGATCAGATAGACCGGCTGCGGCACCTGCGGCCAGTGCTTGAAGAAAAAGTGGAAAAAATAGGGCCACAGGTCGCTGTAGGCATCACAGGAGGAGATGACCACCGCGCACGACGGGCTGGACGTGGGCACGGCAGGCGTCATTTCGAGGCGGAACGGGGCAGGATGTAGGCTTCTCGCATGTCAGGATCAATGACCGCCTCGCGTCCAAGAAGCCGCGCCGCGTGGCAATGGACAAAAGCGAGGTCCTGATTGTAGCGCACGTCATCAGTGGCGATGATGCCCTGGGCATGCCCGGCCGCCATGATGTCCGAAAAGCACGCCTTCAGAGTATGCAGTCCATCCACAAAGGCAAAGCAGAGGGGGCGTTCCTTCAGCCGGGCAATGATGCCTGGAGCCAGTGACGATTCGCGCCAGACATCCACATGCTCCTTCCAGGGGGCGATGTTGGCGAGGAACTGCTCATGCTCCGTGCCATCGCAGTCCATCGTGCCGGTCATCCACGGGTCAATGACGATGAGGCGGCGGCCGGTTTCAGCAGCCGCCTTGGCGAGCAGTTTGCTGGTCTCCCCCTTAAAAGCGCCGATCTCCACAAAATCGCCGGGATAGCGTGCGGCGGACCAGCGGGCAAAGTTGTCGAGGCGTTGGCGCTGGAGGCTGCCACCAAAGATGTACATGTTCTCGCAGGTTGCGTTATGGCGGCGTTCGTCCGGCAGCAGAAAAAGCGGCTCCAAGCCCTCAGGCAGCCTGGAATCCGCCACACTACGCGCCTTGGCCACCTGCCCGAGCACCACACGCAGCAGTTTCCAGGCGGCTTTGGCAGGGTGCCTCAAGGAATAGGCGATCGGTGAGCTGTGTTTCATTCGGGAGGTGGAAAGGGGGCGCAGGTTGCACGAAGACGCCCAAGCGTCAACCACTCAAGAACAGGCCCTGCGAGCGGGAAGGCCGGCCTTGGTCCGCCTGCACAGAAACGGTCAAATGGCCTTGGGGTTCCGCAGGAGAGCCCAGGCACAACAGAGAATCATGCTCCATGGCTCTTTCACAACTGGCCCGACTTTCCGGTTGCCGCCCCGGCTGGCAGCGCCTTAATCCGCCCTCCCTTCTTACCAGCCCCCCGTTTTCCCATGCTTGAGTTCTTTCGCCGCCATCGTGGAGCCTTCTTGATCGTCCTCACGATCGTCATCATCATCACCTTCTCCGTCTGGGGCGGCTGGCGCTTCGACAAGACCGCCGGGGTCCCGCAGGCGCTGCCCAGCGATCATGCCATGACTGTGTATGGCAAGGACTACACGAATGCCGAGGTGGGCCAGGTGGGCCGCTCGCTGCAGTTCGCGATGCAGCACCTGAGCATGTTTGATCTCTACATCGGCCTCAGCAGCCTCGGCAAGCAGGACGGCTCGAACAGCGGCGGCGGCATCGTCGGCACCGCGCTCGTGCTGAAGCAGGTGCTCGAAGACAATGGCATCCGCGCCAGCGATGCGGAAGCCGTCGAAGCGCTGAAAAAGCTGCCGAACATGCAAGGCCCGAACGGCATCTTCGATCCGTCCCGCGGTCAGCAGGTGGAAGAAACCGCTGGCATGTATGGCCTCAACACCGCCGACTTGCTCGACATCATGCGCCTCAAGATCGGTCTCGACAAGATCAAGGAGCTCGTGACGAAGAACTACGCCGCCTCCAGCTTCGCCGCGGAAAAGCAGTATGCCAGCAATCAGCAAACGATGAAGGTCTCGACCATCGCGTTTGATACAGAAGCCTTCAAAAAAGACATCAAGGTCACCGACGACGAGATCAAGAAGGCCTACGACGAGGCCAAGGAAAGCTACATGACCATCGAGAAGCGTGCGGTGAAGTATGTCTTCTTCGAAACGCCGAAGGACCTCGACAAAAAGCCTCTCGAAGAGCGCACGAAGCTCCAACAGGCCGTCTCTGATCGTTTGAATGCCTTCACCGAAAAGGCGCTCGCCGCCGGTCGTGAGGCCAATCTCGAAAAACTCGCCGCCGAGCTGAAGGAGAAGGTCGAAACCATCGCCGCCTTCGAGCAGGCCACGCCGCCGGAAGCCCTGAAAACGGAAGCCGCCCTCGTGGAAGCCATTTTCTCGCAGCCGAAGTCCCAGCCGGTCTCTGACGCCGTGAAGACGGACAAGGGATGGTATGTTTTCACCGTCTCCGCCATTGAGGAGCCGACGCAGCAGGAACTCGCCGCCGTGAAGGACAAGGTGAAGGACGGCATCGTCGAGAAAAAAGCTGCCGAGGCCCGCACGAAGGCGGTGAACGAGGCGCGTGATTTCCTTGTCGCTGGTTTGAAGGACAAAAAGAAGATCGAGGACCTCGTGAAGGACAAGAAGCTCACGCTGGCTCCGGTGATCGAACTCGATGCCGCCACGCCCGCTCCGAACATTCCGAACAGCTCGCAGATCGCCCGTGAGGCGCAAAAGACCGGTGTCGGCCAAATCTCGCAAGCTGTCGATACCGACAAGGGCACCGTGCTCGTCTATGTAAATGCCAAGGAACTGCGCAAGAGCGACAACGCCGCCAGCCTCCGCAAGCAGCAGGCTGACAGCCTCGCCAGCAAAGAGGGCGATGGCATCTTCGAAGCCTGGTTCGCCAAAAAGGTCGAGGAAGCTCGCATCGAAGTTCCGGTGCGCACCGACACCGCCGCGTGATCGAGACTCCGCCCAGTCCTGAGTTGGAGGAAATCTTCGACGAGGCCAACGGCCACGTCGCCTTGGGCGAGCTGGCGGAGTCGATCCCGCTGTTCCGCAAGTGCGTGGAGCTTCAGCCCGGCTTTTTCGACGGCTGGCATGCCCTTGGCATGGCTTTGCTGAAGAATGAGCAGGTCACCGAAGCCATCGGTGCCGGTTTGATGGCCACCACGTTGCGTCCGAATGACCTCCTCGCCTGGACGGCGCTCTCGCAGATGTATGTGAGGAACAAACAGATTGCCGAGGCGGAAGACGCGAAGTCCAAAGCACGCATCCTTTCGCTTGGTGGGAAAGTCGTGAAGTAGGAGGCGGGAGGCGGAATATCGAACAAGGAATGTCGAAGTCTGAAGTTTCGTCAGGCCGCGAAGCGTCAGCCTTCATCATTCGGAGTTCCTTGTTCGATATTCGATATTATCCGAAGAGCCCCGCGAAAGGTGTCACGCGTCGAGCAATCCCAGCCGCCGCAGCCTCGCGATCAGCCATTTTTCACGCTTCGCGACCAAATCATGTTCCCACAGGCGCAGCACCCTCCAGCCGGTTTTGCGCAGGGCCTTGGTCACCTCGGCATCACGGGCCTGATTGCGGGTGATTTTGGCATCCCAGAACTTCTGGCGGGTCTGCGGCCGACGAAAATGTTCCGGGCAGCCGTGCCAAAAACAGCCATCGACGAAAACGGCGAGCCTTTGAGCGCGAAAAATGAAGTCCGGGCGCACGGACTTCGAACCTGAAACATGGAACCGGATCGCCACCTGCCTCCGCCAACCGGTGATGCCATGCGCTCGGAAAACCGCCGCCAGACGCTGCTCGGTGTCCTTGTTTCCATGCGAGCGGATGCGGCTCATCACCTCGCTGCGCTTGGCTTTGCTGAAGACATCCGGCATGGCTTTCTCTGGCTCGCAAGGGACTGGCTGCCAAGGAAATTCAAGGCATGCGAAGCATCTTCGTAATTGTGCGTTGTAACCCATCGCGAAGGTTGACGACGAACTCCGTTTTATGATAATTATATAATAATAGGCAAAAATGCCTTCCTCACCATGCGCCTCACCACCCTCACTAACTCGATCGGATTGGCGGTTGTTCTGATCACCTCTGCCACGCTTCAGGCTCAGACAAACCATCGCGGAGAAGCTTTTCCGCAACAAAACCTCCCAAGGCAGGGCCGTTCCCAAGAGATCCCCGCGCTCCTTGGTGCCAAGCTGAATGACGTTGCCGCTTGGTATGACCGGAGTGCCGCGGATTTGGTGAAGCTTTGTGCACAGGAAAAAACGCTTCGTAGCGACCGTCAGGGCCGCCTGCACTTCGTGTGCGAAGGGCTGCTTCCCCTGCAAAACGCGGTGGCCAATGCCACGACTGCCACGAGCGGGGGCACTGCGGCCGCCATCACCGTCACGGACGCCTTTGCCCTGCACAGCAAGCCGGGGGCTTCCAAGGTGATCTATCTCGACTTTGATGGCCACACTACCACGGGCACCTCATGGAACAGCAGTTTCACGGGCGGAGCTAACATTGTGACGCCCCCCTATTCGAATGATGCCACGGTCAGCACGGCTTTTTCTCAATCGGAGCTCGACAGCATCTACTCGATCTGGCAGCGCGTGGCCGAGGACTACGCCCCTTTTGATGTGGATGTGACGACCCAAGATCCGGGCCTTGAGGCGCTGCGCAAGACGACCACCACCGACACGCAGTTCGGCGTCCGCGTGTGCATCGGCGGCAGCAGCTACGACTGGTATGGCGCGGGTGCAGGCGGCGTGGCCTACCTCAACTCCTTCACTTGGAACTCCGACACGCCTTGCTTTGTGTTCACCGCCCAGCTCGGCAATGGCAACGCCAAGTACACTGCCGAGGCCACCAGCCACGAGGCGGGTCACACCTTCAATCTCAGCCACGACGGCCAGGTGGCCTATGGCACCACGGCGGCAGTGGGATACTACCAGGGCCATGCCAATTGGGCTCCGATCATGGGCGTGGGCTACTACAAGGACATCGTCCATTGGAGCAAGGGTGACTATCCTTATGCCAACAACCTCCAGGATGACACCGCCATCATCGCCGGTGTCACAGGCTACCGCACGGATGCCCATGGGGACAGCATTGTGAACGCCACCTCGTTGACGGGCACTTCGCTCAGTGCCAGCGGCATCATCGAGCGCCGCACGGACGCGGATCTGTTTTCGTTTACCACCGGTGCCGGCCCTGTGAGCTTCACCGCGCTGCCCGCCGCGCCTTCGCCGAACCTCGACATCCAGCTCGCCCTCTACGACGGCCTCGGAAACCTCGTCACCTCCGCCAATCCGGCCACGCTCGATGCCACGCTGAGCACCACGCTCGCCCAGGGCACCTACTACCTCGCAGTCGATGGCGTCGGGACGGGCGATCCCCTTACCGCCTACGACGACTACAGCAGCCTCGGGCAGTTCAGCCTCACCGGCACCGTCGTGCCGGTGAATGGTCAGGCCCCGATCGCTGTCGCGGATGCCTCCGCGCCGACGAGTGGTGCCGCGCCTCTCGCCGTGAGCTTCTCCAGCACCGGTTCCTACGATCCGGACGGCACCATCGTCGCCTACGACTGGGATTTCGGTGATGGCACCTCCTCCACAGCCGCCAACCCGGTGAAGAGTTACGCCAATCCCGGCACCTACACCGCCTCCCTCGTCGTGGTGGACAACAGCGGCCTCTCCTCCGTCGCGGACACCGTCGTCATCGTCGTGCAGAACAACAACGTGGTCTATGTCGGCAACATCACCATGACCCTCAGCAGCACGAGGCAGGGTTACTCGGCCACGGCCACGGTCACCGTGCGCAATCAAAATGGTGCCGTCGTGCCAAGTGCCACCGTCACAGGACAGTGGTCGGGTCTGACCACTGGCACCGTTTCACGCACCACCAACACCAGCGGCAACGCGGCCTTCACCTCGTCCCGCACGAAGAACCGAGGCACGTTCACCTTCACCGTCACCGGCATCACGCTGTCTGGCTACACCTACGCTCCCACGCGAAATGTGAGGACCAGCGCCAGCATCGCCACGCCGTGATGCGGCGGACAGAATCTTTTCTGCAAGGGCGGCTGCTTCCAAAGCATCACCGCCCTTGCGGCTTCTCTCCCACTCGGCACAGTGGCGGCCCTCATGGCTAAAAAGACTCCTTCCACTGGCATTTGTTACCTCGTCGGCGCGGGCCCGGGCGATCCCGGCCTGCTCACGATCAAAGGGAAGGAGTGCATCGCCGCCGCGGACGTGCTGGTTTACGATTACCTGGTGAATGCCGACCTGCTCCGCCATGGCAAACCGGGTGCCGAGCGCATCTACGTGGGCAAAAAGGCAGGGGATCACACCCTCTCTCAAGACGAGATCAACAAGCTCATCGTCAAGCTCACCAAGGAAGGCAAGGTCGTCACGCGCCTGAAAGGTGGAGATCCGGTCCTCTTCGGACGCGGCGCCGAGGAAGCCGCGGAACTGCTGGAGGCCGGCGTGCGCTTTGAGATCGTTCCAGGCATCACTTCCGCCATCGCCGGGCCGGCTTACGCGGGCATTCCTGTCACGCATCGCTCCCACGCCTCCCAGTTGACCATCTTCACCGGCCACGAGGACCCCACCAAGAGCGAGACCTCGCTCAACTATGCCAAGCTCGCCCAGGCGGAGGGCACCAAGGTCTTCCTCATGGGCGTCGAGCGCATGGAAGAGATCACCGGCGAGCTCATCAAGCACGGTGCCAAGGCGGAGACGCCCATGGCGCTCGTCCGCTGGGCCACCACCGGCCGCCAGCAGACCCTCGTCGCCACGCTCGGCACCATGGCGCAGAAGGTGAAGGAGACCGGCTTTAAAGCGCCCGCCGTCGCCGTCGTCGGCGATGTCGTCACCGAGCGTGAGAACATCAACTGGTTCGAAAACCGCCCGCTCTTTGGCAAGCGCATCGTCGTCACCCGCACCCGCCAGCAGGCCGGCGTGCTTAGCCGCCAGCTCATCGAGCTCGGCGCGGATGTCATCGAGCTGCCCACCATCCGGATTGAGGAGCCCAACGACCTGCTCGGCTTTGGCGAGCTGGTGCAGGACTGCCACAAATATGACTGGATCGTCTTCACCAGCCCGAACGGTGTCGATGCCTTCTTCAAAATGTTCGACAAGCTTTACAGCGACACGCGTTCCATCGGCGCCGCCCGCATCGCGTGCATCGGCCCCGGCACCGCGGAAAAGGTGAAGGCACGTCACCTCGCCGTCGATTTGATGCCGGAGAAGGACTTCGTCGCCGAAGGCCTCGTGAAAGCCTTCAAGGACAACCACGACATCGAAAACCAGATGATTCTCTGGGTGAAGGCCGAGGAGACCCGCGAGGTCATCGCCAACGAACTCACCGGCCTGCGTGCCATCGTCGATGAGGCCATCGCCTACCGCACCGTCGCCGAGCGTGAGGACAACCTCGAAGCCCTCGCCCGCCTGAAGAACGAAGGCGCGGACATGATCACCTTCACCAGTTCCTCCACCGTCGAGCACTTCCTCGAGCTCGGCGTGCCGATCCCGGAGAACTGCGAGATCGCCAGCATCGGCCCCGTCACCAGCAAGACGCTCAAAAAGCACGAGCTGCCCATCGCCGTCGAAGCCAAGTCCTACACCATCCCCGGCCTCGTCGAAGCCATCCGCAAGCACTTCGCGAAGTGAAGGGAGATCAATCCTTCTTCACACTCACTGGCGTGCCTGAGAGCACCCACTCGTAAAAGAAGCGGGCTGCATTGCCTCCGGTGAGGGGCATTCGGATGCAGCCGTGGGAGGCCGGGTAATCGGGCACGCTGCTGAAGCCGTGGATGAAGATGTGGCGGTTGATCTGCACGCTCCAAGGCATCGGGGCATTGTTGTAAAGGCTCGAAAAATGCAGCTTCGAACGGTAGGGGCCGGCTCGGAACTCGCCAGCGGGAGTGGCTCCGTTGCGGCCGGAGCTGATCTTTGTCTCGATCACCAGCCGATCTCCCTGCCAGCCCTTGAGCCGTTGGTTCTTCAGGCTCACCTCGACCCGTTGCGCTCCGGCCCGGAGGGTGAAGCCGCGGAAGAAGCCGCCGACTCTTACTTCGCCTTCGGCGTTCTTGTCCGCGACCGCGGCCCCTGCGGCGGCCAGTTGCGCGGTGCTGACCAGTTCCGTGCCGTCGAGCAGTTGCTTGAGCGTGCCGGGACTCACGTCGGAAGCGTTTAGCTGGATGGTCCGGCCTTGGTCGTCCCGAGCGATCGGCCAGCCGAGTTCATCCACGGCCTCATTCACGGGGATGAAGAGCTTTCCAGGCTCGGCGGCAAAGGTGATCGCGTCCAGCGTGCCGGCACGGCCTGCATCAATGACGCTCAGAAAACACAGAAACAGGAGGACGAGGACGCGCATGGTCATCAGGGATAACGTGGGAACTTCGAGAAGTCCGGCTTTCGTTTCTCCACGAAGGCTTTTTTACCCTCTTGGGCCTCCTCGCTCATGTAGTAAAGCAGCGTGGCATTGCCGGCGAGATCGAGCAGGCCCATCTGGCCGTCGCAATCGGCGTTGAGGCAGGCTTTGAGGCAGCGCAGCGCCATCGGTGAATGCTGCAGCATCTCGCGGCACCATTTCACGGTCTCCTCCTCCAGCTTCTCCAGCGGCACCACGGTGTTCACGAGGCCCATGTCGAGCGCCTGCTGCGCATCATACTGGCGGCAGAGATACCAGATTTCCCGTGCCTTCTTTTGGCCGACAATGCGGGCGAGGTAGCTGCTGCCGAGTCCGCCATCAAAACTGCCCACCTTCGGGCCTGTCTGGCCAAATTTCGCGTTGTCCGCGGCGATGGTCAGATCGCACACGACATGCAGCACATGCCCGCCGCCGATGGCGTAGCCCGCCACCATCGCCACGACCGGCTTTGGCAGCGTGCGGATCTTCCGCTGCACGTCGAGGATGTTCAGGCGCGGCACGCCGTCATCACCCACATAGCCCGCGTCACCGCGGACCTTTTGATCGCCACCGCTGCAGAAGGCCAGCGGGCCTTCGCCGCAGAGGATGATGACGCCCACGTCCCGGTCCTCATGCACGATGTCAAAGGCCTCCAGCATCTCCCGCACCGTGAGCGGACGGAAGGCATTGCGCACCTCCGGGCGGTTGATCGTGATCTTGGCGATGCCGTCCTCGGATTTCTCCAGTTTGATGTCGGTGAAGGTCTTGATGGGGGTCCACATAGTGTGTGGAGGTCTGAATCAGGACGCGGGGGAGTTCAAGCGCCGTCATCGCCACCGCGTGAAACAGCCAGCGCAGCAGTGGCGTTGGCTTCCCACCATGACCTCCCGCCTCTCGATCCTTCTGCTACCATCACTCGCTCTGACGCTTTCCGCGGCCGAACCGAAAAAAGACAAACCGCTCACCCCTGGCGGCATCTACCCGCAGGGCGATATGAACCGCCCGCGCCCCACGGTCATCACCCCACCGGGTGCCACCACCGCGCCGAGTGATGCCGTGGTGCTCTTTGATGGAAAAGACCTCTCCAAGTTCCGCCGCCAGCCCCGCAAGGACGATGCGGATACCTCGGACACGCCGAAGTGGAAGGTCGAAAACGGCTACGCCGAGATCGTCGGCAAATCCGGCAGCATCGAGACGAAGGACAAGTTTGGCTCCTGCCAGATCCACCTCGAATGGGCCACGCCCGCCGAGGTCAGCGGCAAGGGGCAGGGCAGGGGAAACAGCGGGGTGCTACTCCATGGCTGGGGCGAGGTGCAGGTGCTCGACTCCTATGGCAATGACACGTATCCCGATGGTCAGGCCGCCGCCATCTACCATCAGTATCCGCCGCTCGTGAACGCCTGCCGCAATCCCGGCGAGTGGCAGAGCTACGACATCATCTGTGAATGCGCCCGGCTGGATGCCGCGGGGAAGGTCATCCAGCCAGCCCGTCTCACCGTCCTGCACAACGGCATCCTGGTGCATCACGCCGTCGCTCTCGACACCAAGGTGCAGGAGTTCGGTTTCGCCCTCCAGGATCACCATAACCCCACCCGCTACCGGAACATTTGGGTCCGCCCACTGCATCGCTACGATGAAAATGCCGCGAAGGGTGGTCAGTGAAGGCGGGTGGCCCATAAATCTCCGTCCCGGCAGGAAAAAGCCTTTACGGCATCCCGAAAATGCGTTTTCTGTTCTGGCGAACAGCATTTTAACCACTCAAGCAATACCATCATGGCCCGCGCCCCCAAAGAATCCGCCTCCGAATCTGCCACCAACAAAGTCGCCGAGGCACGTGCCCGGAACCTGGACCTGGCCATCCAGCAAATCCAAAAAGACTACGGAGAAGGCGCCATCCTCCGCATGGGAGAAGAGCACAAGGCGGACGTTTCCGTCATCCCCACCGGCAATCTTTTGATCGACCAGGCGCTCGGCGTCGGCGGCTTCGCCCGCGGTCGTGTCGTCGAGATTTACGGCCCTGAATCCTCCGGTAAGACGACGCTTACCCTCACCGTCATCGCCCAGGCTCAAAAAGCCGGTGGTCTGGCCGCCTTCATTGATGTGGAGCATGCCCTTGATCCGAACTACGCCCGCCGCCTCGGCGTGAAGATGGACGAACTCCTCGTCTCCCAGCCCAGCAGCGGTGAAGAGGCTCTGCGTATCTGCGAGACCCTCGTTCGCTCCAATGCTCTCGATGTGGTCGTCATCGACTCCGTGGCCGCCCTGGTCACCCGCCAGGAACTCGAAGGCGAGATTGGCGACAGCACCGTCGGTGCCCAGGCCCGCCTCATGAGCGCTGCGCTGAGAAAGCTCACCGCCATCATCAGCAAGGCCCGCACGACCTGCATCTTCACCAACCAGATCCGTGAAAAGATCGGCGTCATGTTCGGCAACCCCGAAACGACCCCCGGCGGCAAGGCGCTCAAATTCTACGCCAGCGTTCGCGTGGACATCCGCCGCATCGGTGCCATCAAAACGACCGATGGCACCGTCACCGGCAACCGCACGAAGGTCAAAATCGTCAAAAACAAGCTCGCCCCTCCCTACACCGAGGCGGAGTTCGACATCATGTACAATGAAGGCATCAGCAATGTCGGCTCCCTGCTGGATCTCGCGATGGACTTCGACATCCTGCAAAAACGCGGCTCGTGGATCAGCTACAAGGGCACCCAGCTCGCCCAGGGCCGTGATGCCGCCAAGGAAGTGCTCCGTAACGACAGCAGCGTCTATGAGGAGATCGAGGCCGCGGTGAAGCAGAAGCTTGCCGAGAAAAAAGAAGGCGCGGCTCCGAAGGGCGGTGGCGCAGCCTCCTCCGACGAATAAGCCACCATCCCGTGGCACCTTTTCAAGAGCCTGCGAGATGCCTCGCAGGCTCTTTTGTTTTCAGTGAGGCGGGCACTCCTGCCCGCCATCGCACATCGTGCAATCCGCCACAGATCATCCAGCCATGGAACACACGCAAAACACGGAATTGGGATGGTTTGAATGAGTTCCGTGTGTTTCGTGTATTCCGTGGTTGTTTCCCGCCGACGCATGCTCCGACTCCTTTCCATCCTTGTTTTTGCCTCCTTCACCCTCCACGCCGCGGATCCCGTGGAGATCAAAATCTGGCCTGAAGGGGCGCCTGGGCAGATGACGCCGCCCTCGCCTGCCACGCAGGAGTTTCTTCGCACCAAAGCGGGCAAGACCACCATCACGAACATCCACGAGCCCACGCTCACCGTCTTCCATCCGGCGAAGCCAAATGGCACCAGCGTCATCGTGGCACCTGGCGGCGGCTATGTGTTTCTCTCCGCGGTGCATGAGGGCACGCAGGTTTGTGAGTGGCTCGCCAGCATCGGCGTCACCGGCATCCTCCTCAAATACCGCACCCCCACCCGCGATGATGCCGCTGCTCACGAAAAACCCGTGGCCGATGCCGCGCAGGCCATCAAACTCGTGCGTCAAAAGGCCGCCGAATGGCATCTCGATCCAAAACGTGTCGGCCTCCTCGGCTTCAGCGCCGGTGGAAACCTCCTCGCCCATCTCGCTTGTGATCGCGGCCAACCTTTGGAGCGTCCCGACTTCGGCGTCATGATCTACGGCGGCGGCTTTATGGACTCCAAAGAACCCACGAAGCTCAAACAAGGCTTCACTGTGCCTGCCGATGCGCCACCCATGTTTCTCGCCTGTGCTCACAACGACGGCCAGAACTCCACTGCCTCGGCCGTGCTCTACCTCGAATACAAAAAGCACAAGATCCCCTGTGAGCTTCACCTCTTCACCCAAGGCGGCCACGGCTTCGGCATGCGTGCCGAGAACAAACCCATCAATGCCTGGCCTCAACGCTGCGCCGATTGGATGGCGTCCATGGGCTGGCTTCCAAACTAATCTTCCTCAATGAAACACCTCCTGCTGCTCTTCGTCTCCACCTCGCTCCTCGCCGCAGATCTCACGGCGGTGACAAAGAGCGAGTTGCCCTCCCTCGTCACGCTCTACAAAGAGCTGCATGCGAATCCGGAGCTTTCGATGCATGAGGTCGAGACCTCGGCAGTGGTGGCGAAGGAGCTGCGAGCGGCGGGTTTCGAGGTCACGGAGAAGGTGGGCGGTCATGGCCTCGTTGGCGTGTTGAAGAATGGTGACGGCCCCACGCTGCTGGTGCGCACGGATCTTGATGCGCTGCCGGTGAAGGAGCAAACGGGCGCTGAGTATGCCAGCACGAAGGTGGTGAAGGACGACACCGGTCGCGAGGTGAACGTCATGCATGCCTGCGGGCACGACATCCACATGACGAGCTTCATCGGCACGGCTCGCGTGCTTTCCAAGCTGCGCGATCAATGGAAAGGCACGCTCGTTTTGATTGGTCAGCCGGCCGAGGAGCGGGTGCTGGGCGCCCGGCTGATGCTGCGGGCCGGTTTGTTCTCCAAATTCCCCAAGCCGGACAAGGCGCTGGCCCTGCATTGCTCCTCGGACATGGCTCACGGCACCGTCGGCATCGTCGAAGGTTATGCGCTGGCGAATGTGGATAGCGTCGAGATCATCGTGAAAGGCGTGGGCGGCCATGGCTCCATGCCGCATCTGTGCAAAGACCCCATCGTGCTCGCCTCGCAGATCGTGCTGGCCTTGCAGACCATCGTCAGCCGCGAGGTGAAGCCCGGCGATCCGGCGGTGGTGACCGTCGGCAGCATCCATGGCGGAACAAAGAGCAACATCATCTCGGATGAAGTGCGCCTCCAACTCACGCTGCGCAGCTACAAAACGGAAACTCGCAAGCACCTCATCACCTCCATCCAGCGCATCGTGAAAGCCCAGGCGGAGGCCGCGGGCATGCCGGCGGAGAAAATGCCCGAGGTGCTTGTCTCCGATGATCAATCTCCTGCTCTCTACAATCAGCCCGAACTTTGCGCCGAAGTGCGTCAGCACCTCGAAAAGGCTCTTGGAGCCTCGAAAGTGCTCACCCGCGAACCCATCATGGGAGCGGAGGATTTTGCCGAATACGGCCTCACCAAGGAAAAAGTGCCGCTGTGCATGTTTTGGCTCGGCACGCAGCCATCGGAGGTTGTGGCCGAAGCCAAAGCGAAAGGCATCACGCTGCCCTCGCTGCATTCACCTTACTTCAAACCGATCCCCGAGCCCACGATCGAAACCGGTGTGAAAGCGATGACGTCCGCCGTGCTCGGTTTGATGGCGAAGTGAGGAAAGTGGAACAGGTTTTAACCTGTTCGGCTTCGATCAAACAGGTTAAAAACCTGTTCCACTTTCTCCCAACAAAAAACCGCCGGACACACAGGGCATCCGGCGGTGTGAGACAGCTTCAATCAGCGATCAGTTTTCAATTGGAGAGCTTGGCTTGAGCAGATCCTCGGCCTTTGGCTGCGTGCCGGGCAGGTCGATGAGATCCTCCTTCTTCGTCTTCGTCACGCCGCTTTTCACCACGGGGAGCAGGATGCCCTGCGTTTGCCCATCGGTGGCTTGCGTGAAGATGTCCATCCCGCCGGCTTTTTGCGGCACGGTGACCAGGCCAGTGCTGGCATTGAGATCGACGACCTCCGCGCTGCCGTCCTGCCGGCCGATGATGACCTGCCCGCCCGTCCAGGTGCGGCCTGGGCGGATCTGCCCGGCCACGCTGGCGTTCCATTGCGGAGGCCAGGCGGAGGCGACGGGGTTTTCAAACACGAGCGGCACATTGCTGGCGCTGGTGTCCGTGAGGCCGGCGGTCATGGCCCAGTGGTTTTCATTGGCGGTCACCGCACGGTCAAACGCGGGGGCTTTGCCGATGACGCCATCCGGGTTGTAGCCGGCGGGACTGCCGAAGATGCGCTCATCGGCCACCACATGCTGCTGGAAGAGCAGGTGGAATGCCTCGTTCGCATTTTGAGCCGTGCCGCCGGTGAGCGGGTTCAGCACCGAGTCAGGGTACTGCGACTGATTTTTAGCGGCGAACTGCTTCAAGGCCATGATGACCTGTCTGCAATTGTTCGACGCCTGATTTTGACGTGCCGTCTTCAAGACCGCCTGCCCGGCAGGGATCGCCAGCCCCGCGAGAATCGCGATGATGGTGATCACCACCAGCAGTTCGATCAGCGTGAAGCCGACGTCCCTCCTGTGTGTGTTTGTTTTCATGGTATGGGTATGTCTATGTTTTATCTATGTGGAGCCGCCGTCTGATAAGGCGGCGGTTCCAGCACGATTTGACTCCTCCCACGCCACGCGTGTCCATAAAAAAACCCGGAGGGGAAACCTCCGGGCTCAGATTGTTGAATCGTGATGCGATGATCCGATTAGCTCTTGGCGGCGATGGACTCGACCTTGTTGTGGCCGACCTTGGCGGTCACTTCCTTGCCGACGAGCTTCTCATCGACGGAGGCGGATGGGCCGAGCTTGTAGCTCTTGCTGCCGATCTCGACGGTTTTCTTCTCAGCGTCGAATTTCTTGAGCTTGCCGGTGACGTCTTCGGTTTTGCCGCAGCCAGCGAAGGCAGGAGCAGCGAGGGCGGCGATCACGAGGGTGGTGAGGATGGATTTCATGGATGTGTTTGAGTGGAGGGTTCCGTGCGGCGGACCGGTCTCGGGACGCCAAAATCGCGGAATGCAGCATTAAACACGGGGGGAAGGTCCTTTGGCTATCAAAATTTTTGTGGGGTGGCCAGAAAGCGCTCGTCTCAGCCCCGGCTCCCGTGGCAGACTGGCCGGATGCGTCTCCCGCTCTTATCTTCCTTGGCATTCGCCGCGTTCTGCGGTCTCGCCCATGCCCATCCGCTGCCGGAAATCCCCATTCATGCCTCCTTCGATGGCCAGGGCGGCCTCAGCTTCCGCACGGAGGTGGACCCGCGCTGCTTTGAGCCCGATCCAAACGTGGCCCCGTCCGTGACGAAGGCCGATTTTGCCGTCACGCCTGCCGCTCAGCAGGCGCAGTGGAAGACGCAGGCCAGCGAGTACATCCGCAAAACAGTTCACTTCCTCCTCGATGGTGCCCCGCCGCTGGAGCCGGTGTTTGAGTGGACCTTCACCACGCATGAAAACGTGCCTTTGAAAAACGACGACGACGTGGTGGTGCTCACCGGCACCGCCAGCGTGAAGCTCCCGCCCGCCGCCACCGGCTTCTCCATCGAGGCGACGAAGGCTGGCCAACTCAGCGTCATCCTGCGGAATGTGGTGCGCGGCACGGCCTTGGAGCGCTTTCAGGTGCTGTTCCCTGGTGAAACGAGCTACGTCCTCGATTTGAAGACCTGGCAGCCCCGCACGCCACCGCCCGCGGTGATCGAGGCAAAGGATGATGAACCTGCCGCCGAGCCTGCACCTGCCCCAGAGGCATCCGGCGGCAGCCCAAATGATCGGAACATGCTTTTGATGCTGTCCGGCGTGGCGCTGATCGTCGCTTTCTTCGTCCTGCGAGCGAAGCGGAAGCAGGCGTGAACTTCCCATTTGCGCCTTTCGCCGCTGGCTGGTAGGACCGCCGCCGTGAATCAGGCTTTCGTTCTCGGCGCGGGCCTCGGCGAGCGGTTGCGTCCTTTGACGGAGCAGCTCCCGAAGCCGCTTATCCCCGTCTTCCACCGACCGCTCATCACGCATGCGTTTGATCATCTGCATGCGGCCGGTGTGCGGCGTCTCGTTGTCAACACGCACCACCTGCCCGGCGAATACGACAAGGCCTTTCCCGACCATCGCTACCGCGACATGCCGATCGCCTTTCGCAATGAAAGCCCCGTGCGCCTCGAAACCGCCGGCGGCATCGCCAACGTGCGCGACCTGCTCCACGACGAGCCCTTCCTCGTTTACAATGGCGACATCCTCACGGACCTCCCGCTCGCCCCGCTGATCGAGGAGCATCAGCGCAGCGGGAACATCATCACGCTCGCTCTGCGCAGCCACGGGCCGGCCTTGCACATCGCCTACGATGCGGCGGGTCGTCGCGTCACCGACATCCGCAACAAGCTCGAGACCGGCGATGAAGGCACGCACCTCTTCACCGGCATCTACGCCTGCTCGACCGCCATCCACGACTGGCTCACGCCGGGCAAGGTCGAGTCCGTCATCCCCATCTTCCTCGAAATGATCCGTCGCGGCGTCAAAGTCGGCGCGGTGGTGCTCGATGAAGGCCAGTGGTGGGATCTCGGTAGCCGCACGCAATACCTCGCCGCCCACGCCGCCCTCAATGGCATGCACGGCCCGGCGATTCATCCCGAGGCTCACGTCGCCCCCGATGCCATCCTGCGCCGCACGAACGTCATCGGCCCCGGAGCCACCGTCGAGCCCGGCTGCCAGCTCGAGGACTGCATCCTCTGGCCCCACGCCCGCGTCGTCACCGGCGCCCGCCTCACGCGATGCATCGTGCGTTCAAATGTCACCGCCGCCGGCACATTCGAGGACGTCGATTTCTAAAGCCGGGACAGTTTCAGGTTCCAAGTTCCAAGCCCCCACCACTCCCCTCTTGAAACTTGGAACCTGAAACCTGACACTCCCGCCTCATTCGTCATTCCGCATTCCTCATTCGTCATTTCACCGCATGCCTCCCGAACACGAAGCGCTCCTCATCCTCACCCGCGAGCAATTTCCGGCGCTCCGTGACTTCGCGTGCGAGGTCGAGCCCATCGTCAAAGGCGGCTCGGACAGGCATTTTTACCGACTGAACTGGGCCAGCGACGCCCACGCCCCGATGATCCTGATGGTCTATACCATGGCCCGGCGTGACAATCCGAAGTTCGTCCCCGCCACCCGACGCCTCGCGAAGCTCGGCGTGCATGTGCCCGGCATTCAGGCCTTTGACGAGCAGCGTCTCTGCGTCTGGCTGGATGATCTCGGCCGCGTGGACTTGCACAGCTTCCGCGAGCGCCCCTGGAGCGACCGCCAACCGCTTTATGAGGCCACGCTCCGCGAGGCGGCAAAGATCCACGGCGTCACCGAGGATGCCCTGACCCGCACGGATCACGCGGAGCTGGAGCCGGAGTTCGATGAGGCGCTCTACGAGTGGGAGCAAAACTACTTCCTCGATCACTACGTCCGCGGTTTCCTAGGTCGCGAGTTTCTCGACAAAGAATTCGACGCTGCCCACGAGACGCTGCGCCGTCTCCGCCGTCGCCTCGCACGTCTTCCGAGGTGCCTCGTGCATCGCGATTTCCAAAGTCAAAACGTCCTCATTCGCGGCGAAGACGCCTGGTTCGTTGATTACCAGGGACTGCGCCTCGGCCTCGCCGAATACGACCTCGCCAGCCTGCTCTACGATCCTTACGTCACCCTCACCCGCACCGAGCGCAACCAGCTCCTCAGCTTCTACGCCACCCATCGCGGCCTCGACCTCGCGGAGCTGCGCGAGGTCTTTTATCTCTGCGCCGCCCAGCGCCTCATGCAGGCCCTCGGTGCCTACGCCAACCTCAGTCGCAACCTCGGCAAACCCCATTTCGAGCAGCACATCCCCGCCGCCATCGCCAACCTCACCGAGGTGTGTGCGGAGGGTGAAGCGCTGGAGGAGCTCAGGACGTTGTTTGCGGGCGGGGTGTAGGGATGAACGAAAGACTAATGCCCCATGAAGCTGTGGGCGAGTTCATGCCAGCGCTCGATGGTGATGCCCTGATGCTGATCGACCGAGAGTGGATGATTTGTCGGTTCCGTGGTGAAAAGGGGAACCCATCCAGGTGCCTGGCTTTGCACCGAAAGTTTCAGATTCACAGTGTCAGGATAAAAAGGCAGTCGTGAGCTGAGCCATCCGAAATAGGGTGGATCGTTTTCCCTGTCGGCGTCATTCCACCGGCCTGTCATATGCAAGAAGCTTGTTTCGCTGAGAGATGACCAAACTGCCAACGCCAGAGTTTCAGAGCGTCCCAGAATGGGAATCTCCAAATGTCCTCGAATGAAGAAGTGTTTTTCATCCACGACACATTGGTCGCGGGTGAGTTCGACTCTCTGCTCAAACTCCTGCTCAAACTCCTGCTCAGACTCCACGAGTTCTCTCCACGGAGCTTCGCAGCCAAAGCACGTTGGCATCTCGTCGTGGACCGAATCACAAATCTGGCATTTCCATGTCATTCGCCACTTTCGAGGCATTCTAGCCAAACTCAAGATGCGTGAATCCTTGGCAGTGCCTCATGCTGGTCCTCGGTGCCTACGCAGCCTCGGCAAACCCCACTTCGAGCAGCACATCCCCGCTGCCATCGCCAACCTCACCGAGGTGTGTGCGGAGGGGGAGGCGCTGGAGGAGCTCAGGACGCTGTTTGCGGGCCGGGTGTAGGTTGGAATCGCTGCATGGCATCCAAGAGCGCTTGCCGTCCTGGAGTGCTCCAGCCCTCTGGAGCTTTCCGTGTGCCTTGGACCACTCGAAAGCGCCGGAGGGCCGGCGCACTCCAAGACGCTGGCGCTGACTACCCAGCGAAACAGCAATTGCTGTTTCAAAAACGGCCTATGGTTCATCCTCGACACGAAAACGAGCCTTGGTCCATCTCGATTGAATTTCGTGCCGCAGCCTGTCCATGATCAGCTTTCGATTCTCTTCGAAAAACATTTGAGACTTCTCTGAATGGTCACCGAATCGAGGTGAGAGCGGGGTGTGATCTTGTATGCCCACGAACCAAACCTCGTGATCACGGGTCCGATAGACGAAAGCGTATTCGTTGTCATTTCCACGCAGAACACTGGGACTCACAAAATCGAAAACGTAGCCATCTTTGGCCAATCTCCGCTTTCGACGCCAACCCACTGCTTTCAGAGCCAGATACGCGCAGCCAAGGACGAGCAAGATGATGGGAAGCATATCGAAAAATGCGCCCCCTGTTTTGTCTGTGCAATCTCCAATTCCGAGTCTTCCAGATGTTCAAAGGGCACCATCCCCTCCGCCATCGCCAACCTCACCGAGGTGTGTGCGGAGGGTGAAGTGCTAGAGGAGCTCAGGACGCTGTTTGCGGGCGGGGAGTAAAGCCAAAGGTCAAGGATTCCTCTGCAAAGATGGCAAATCTATCCAGCGCACAATCTCGTGAATTCCCCGCTCTGATAGCGCCCCAGTGTGAACAGATCGCCGTCGTGGAACCCCCACACTGGCATCAAGGTGCGCGGCAGGGTGAAACTCTCGAATACCTCTGCCAAGATCATGCCTGAGTAACCGAGGAAGAACACATAGTCGCACAATTCGAGAGATTCTCGCCATGCTGGACGCGAATAACAGGCCCGCATCCCAACCAATCCTTTGATTAAATGACGTGAGCCATAGTGCAACGCTGCATCCCAGGCCCAATCAGGTCTGCCTGAATTCGGATCACATTCTGATGTGGCTCCAAACTCAATATTCGTGCCTCTGCCACCTTGCATGTTCAACGTGTCCAGACCGAGATAGATGCCAACCGCTTCATCGTGTTCGCTGAGATCGTTTTGCAGCCACAGCCATCCCTCGTGCAGATCAAGCTGCACTTCAGGCGATGGCATTTCATGCCATGGAAGATCTGGATGAACACGACGGCAGATATCGATCAAGTGAGGCCACATGGCGTTTGCATCTGTGGTGTCTTTGACAAGCGCAAGCGTCTGATTGATCTGGTCGATCATAGTTGATGGATTGGTTGTAGGGTTAGTTACCGCCGACTGTTCAATCAAACCGCTCACTTATCGGAGGGAGCTTCAATTCGACTCTTTTCTGGGTCATTTCTGCCTGTGGAAACGGCCCATGCGCCACGTCCTTGCCATTCCGTTGATCGATGACGTCGAGCTTCTCCAAATAGTAGAACTCAGGCCTCGTCTGATCTCCGTCGAGATGCCTTTCGACAACGATCCAACGCTCATCCTCTCCAATACCGACTACCTTGGGACGGACGAGAGCTAGAGTGCCACCTCCAATATCGACTCCAAACTTGAGGAGTTGAGAATCATCAATCGCGTAAACCTCATAGTTTCCGCTGATCCACCGTGGGGCAGGATCACAACTACCAAGCGCCAAGACGGCCAGGAACGAGAATGCAGGCAAAAACTTATGCATCTCGAAAAATGCCCCGCCAGCTTTGTCCGTGCAATCGCCGATTCCGCTCGTCCCGTTGGTTCCAAAAGCCTGTCGGTGCTCACCTTGACCAAGCCTTGACCGGCGAAGCCTTGACTCCTTGACCGGCTTCGCCGCTCCCCTTCTCCAATTCACCAAACACCCGGCACGCCATTTGCATCTGAGGCCGTCCACCGCATCATCGCGGCTCTTCTATGAATCCCAAACGCTCCGCCGGCATCCTCGCGCCTGTTTTTGCTCTCCGCCATGACCATGACTTCGGCATTGGCGATACCCGGGCGCTGCGGGAGCTGATGGATTGGGCGGCGGAGCATGGCATCGGCTTTGTCCAACTGCTGCCCATCAACGAAACCGGCCCCGACAACAGCCCCTACAACGCCATCAGCTCCGTGGCGCTCGATCCGGTGCTGTTGGAAATCTCACTCTACACGCTGCCGGAGCTGACCACCGCCGACATAGCCGCCGCGAAGGCGGGCGAGGACTTCAGCGGCGATCTGGTGAACTTCCCCGCGGCACGCCGCGTAAAGACGAAGCTCCTCCAGCTCGCCTTCTCCCGCTTTGGCAAAAACAAAACCCGCGCAAAGGCCTTTGCCACCTTCTGCAAGGCGGAGGCCGCATGGCTGAAGGATTACACCATCTTCCGCACGCTGATCGACAAGCACGGCAACGAACTCTGGGACCACTGGCCCGCCGATGCTCGCAGCAGCGTCGATCCCGACGGACCGGAGGCCACCTACCCTGCGTGGGTGCAGTGGATCGCCTTCACGCAGTGGCGGGAGCTGAACAAATACGGCACGAAGATCGGCGTGCGCCTCATGGGAGACATCCCCATCGGCGTGAACTATTACAGCGCCGATGTCTTCGCGAATCCGCACCTCTTCGACCTCGGCTGGAGCGGCGGCGCTCCGCCGGAGAAGATCTTCAAAGACGATCTCTTCGTCCAAAAGTGGGGTCAAAACTGGGGCATCCCGCTCTACCGCTGGGATGTGATGGAGCAGGATGGCTTCGCTTGGTGGCGTCAGCGCATCGCGAAGCTCACCGATGTCTTCCACATCTTCCGCATCGACCACGTGCTCGGCTTTTACCGCATCTACGGCTTCCCGTGGCGTCCGCAGCGCAATGCCGAATTCCTCCCGCTCACCGAAGAAGAAGCCAAAGCCCGCACCGGCGGCCCGCTGCCGCATTACATCGAGCACGCGGACGACACCCCGGAACACTGCGCCGCCAATCGCGCCGCGGGCGACAAATACCTGCGCATGATCCAGGACGCCGCTCAGGGGGCGGAAGTCGTGGGCGAGGATCTCGGCGCGGTGCCGGACTATGTGCGCCCGCACCTGCTCGAACGCGGCATTCCCGGCTTCAAAGTGCCGCAGTGGGAGGTCACGCCCGATGACAAGGCCATCTCCGGCCTCACCTACGACGAGTGCAGCTTCACCACCTACGCCACGCACGATCACCCGCCGATGGCCGCGATCTGGGATGGCTGCCGCCACAACATGCACCACGCCCACGAGCACGAGGACCGCATGAAGGCTGGTCGCGAGCTGCGCCTGCTCGCCGAATTCGCCAGCATGCCGCCGACCAGCGATTACCCGCCCTACAACGACACGATCAAATGGCAGCTCATGCGCGGCCTGCTCGCCAGCGCCAGCCGCTACGCCGCCATCATGATCACCGATCTCTTCAGCATGATCGACCGCTTCAACGTCCCCGGCGTCGTCAGCGATGCCAACTGGCGCACCCGCTTCCCGTATTCCACGCAGCAGATGCGAGACAAAGCCGAGCTGAGTGCCGAGGCGGTGAAGTTTCGTGATTTGGCGAAGGAGACGCGGCGGGCGTGAGGGCTGGATCACAGGTTGCGTTTCCGATGCCGGGAGTTAGCATCCTCGCATGACGGACGACCTTTCCAACATTCAGCTTCCTCCCCCCGGAGCGAAGCTGCGCCTCCCGCCACCGAATGAGCGGGAGCTAAGTTATCAGGAGAAGTATCAGCAAGTCCGCCGCCACCTGCGCGATGATGAGGAAGGCGGCATGTCCGTGCAAATGAAAGCCCAGCTCCATGCCGCCCACAATCAGCCAGCGCGACTTCGCACAGTTGCTTGATGGTCCGGCGGTGGAGCGTGAAATCGACCGGCTAGCTAACGAACAACGGGTTCAAACGGGAAGTGAGTGCGGATAAAGCATGGTCTGTGCCCCTCACCTAACCTCTCCCCGCCATCATGCTCAAGACCTAGCAACCTCCCTCAGCGGGGAGAAGGACTGCCAAGAATACCGAAGAACGGAAAGAGCACGGCGAATACGAATTTAGGCTATGGCCTTGAGTTGTGCGAAGCAGTCCCTCTCCCCGCTTAAGGTGAACATCATCTGCTCGGCATGGCTGCGGGGAGAGGTTAGGTGAGGGGTGCCTCAATGTGGCTCAAATCCTCAACCGCACGAATACTCGTCCACAAAAAAGGCCGGGAGTTTCCTCCCGGCCTTTTTGTGAATCCTTCAATCTCACATCTTCTTCACTTTGAAGCTGCGGAAGACGACCGGATCACTGTGACCAGCAAAGCCGATGTGGCCGCGGGTGCGATCGAGGCCTTTGGGCGGATGCTTGATCTGGCTGCGTTCGAAGGTGGAAATGTCGGCATCGAGGATCTTGGTGCCGTTGAGGGTCACTTTGATCTTTTGGCCCTGAATTTCGATCTCCTGGAAGTTCCACTCGCCGACGGGGCGGAGGTAGCCGTGCTTCGCTCCGACGCAGTGGTAGATGGAGCCGTGGTATTGATAAGGTTCGAGGCCCTTCTTGCCGGCGGCGGCCATTTTCTCGTTGTAGCCATCGCTGTCGATCACCTGGAGTTCGAGGCCGTCGGAGGCGGAGTGGCCGCCGAGCGGCGTGCGAAGTGCGATGCCGTTGTTGCCGGCCTTCGGCAGCTTGAATTCGACGCGGATGATGCCGTTTTCGAATTCATCCTTCGTGAGGAGATCGCCGCCTTTGCCGGGCTTGCAGGTGATGGCACCGTCCACGACTTCGTAGCTGTCCACAGCCCCCTGCCAGTTGCTCAGGTCCTTGCCGTTGATGTGCTCGACGAAGCCATCCTCGGCCCAGCGGGCATTGAGTTCCTTGTTCACCTCTTCGGCAGGGATTTCGCGGATGAAGACATTGCGCCAGCGGATCTCGCTGCCGTGGGTCTGGAGCTGGATGGGGCCTTTGGCGAAGGCGGGATCGACCATCCATCCGTTCGGCTTCTTCTCACCGGCATCTTTGGCCTCCACCTTGCCGTATGCCTGGTAACCGGCTTTGCGGTTGGCGAAGAAGTTTTCGAGCACGGCATTCTTCACGACGACCTCGCCGTTGAAGGTGATCGTGGCACGCTCGCCGATCATCTTGATGTGGAAGCGGTTCCACTCGCCGAGCGGCTTGTCCATGAGCTTGAGCGGGTTCTTGCCTTCGGGGTTCTTGTTGTTCCAAAGACCGCCGGAGCCGAAGGGCTTGCCGAGCGAGACGGCCTTGTCGTCCTTCTCGGTGAAGTCCCAAATTTGCACCTGCGGGATGCCGCGCAGGTAGATGCCGCTGTCACCCAGCGGGAGCATCTTGTAATCGACCCACAGCTCAAAATCGCCGTAGTCCTTGTCGGTGGTGAGGTACAGACCTTTGCCATCGTTCACGAGCTCACCGTTCTCGACTTTCCAGTGCGCGTTGATGTGGTCGCCCTTGTCGTTGCCCTTGGCATCGGTGAGGCCGCCTTCGACGGACTTCTTTTTGTATTCGGCCTGCTGCTCGGGCGTCATTTTCCACAGGTCCGTGGGGTCCTGCGTGCCCCAGCCATACCAGCCGGAGAGGTCCTTGCCGTAGAAGAGGGCGGTGAAGACTTCCGGTGGCGTGTTGTTTTCCGCAGCGAGGCCGAGTGAGGCCGTGGCGAGCGTGAGGAGCAGCGAGTGTTTCAATTTCATGGGTCAGGTTGGCTGATAAAACGGGCCGAGGAGTCGCCCCCGGAGCCGCGCATCTTTCACGGGGCCGGACTTTCCTCTCGACACAATGCGGCGCGGCGTGGACGATTCATGCACCATGCGCCTCTCCCTCCGCACGCTCTTTGTTTCCACCCTTCTCGCCCTGTCAGCGCCCCTCGCCGTCGCCCAAGACACGGGCAAACCGGATGCCGACGCTGCCACGGCCGCGAAAGAAGCGCTACAAAAGCTCTTCGCGGCCACGGTTTCCGCTGAAGAACTCGCCGAACTGGCGAAGGAGGCGAACAAGCTCGGCGTCCCCCGTCAGCAGATCATTGAGGCACGACTCGTCTGGGGCCTGCGGAATCAGGACACGGCCTTTTTGACGAAGATGCTGCCGGAGGTGGAGGTGCTCGCCGCGAATTTTGACCCTTCCCAGGCTGCCGCGATGACGAACGCCGAGGCGATCAAGTCCTTTGCCTCCTACATCCGGGCGTTGAAGGCGCAGGACGACAAGGACGCCGAAGGTTTCAAAAAGCACATTTTGGTGGCCATCTGGCTCCAGCCCGGCCAGGCCAGTGTCTTCATCCAGTCCATCGAAAAGACCCGGCGCGAGGAAAAGATGGCCGCGCTGACCGTGGACATGAAACTGCCGCTCTCCGACTCGATGGGCGAGGCCACCACGCTGGGCGACCTCGTCGCGGGCAAGAAGGCCATTCTCATCGACTTCTGGGCCTCGTGGTGCGGCCCATGCATGCAGCTCATGCCCTCTCTGAAGAAGAAAGGCGACAGCCTGCCCGCCCACGGCATCGTGGTGGCCGCGATGAACAAGGATGACGAAAACGCCCTGAGCATTGCCGAGCGCATCCGCAAGGAGCAGGACATGAAAATTCCCTGGCTCATCGAGCCGGCCGAGCGGCCCTTCACCAAGCAGTTCGAGATCGACAGCATCCCCCGCATGATCCTCATCAGCCCCGAGGGTAAGGTGCTCTTCAACGGCCACCCGGAGGATCCCGCCCTGTGGGCCGCCTTGAAGAAGCTGGACTCCACCATCGAGGAGGCGCATTGAGGCCGTATCACGCGGCAGGGGATTGCCAACGGACTTAAAACTTCTCGTGTGGGCCGGAAAGCTCCGAGAGCCCCGGCCGTATGTTTGCGCCCCCGGACGCAGCAAAAGTCTTGCCTAGAAATTGGCTCCCGCTAAACTGCGCCGCTTTACCCGTCACCGGGCACCCAACCTTAGACACCTCGCACCCTGACAATGCCTCTTGCCTTCCTGCTCCAAAACGGACTCAACATCTCCATCGCCCTCGCTGCGGTGGGTCTCGTTGTGGCTCTGATCCTCATCCGCCAGATTCTGGCCTCTTCACCGGGCAACGCGAAAATGCAGGAGATTGGCGGGGCCGTTCAGGCCGGCGCCAAAGCCTACCTGAACCGCCAGATCATGGCCATCGTGCCCATCGCCCTCGTCATCCTCGCGGCCATCTGGTATCTGCGTGATGCGGTGACGGCCGTCGGATTCATCGTCGGGGCCGTTTGCTCCCTCGCCGCCGGTTACATCGGCATGATGATCGCCGTGCGTGCGAACGTCCGCACCGCCCAGGCCGCCTCCGTGAGCAGCCACTCGGCTCTTAAGGTGGCCTTCAATGGTGGTGCCGTTACTGGTCTGCTCGTCGTGGCGCTCGGCCTGCTCTCCGTTGGCGTTTTCTACATGGTGGTCAAAGGCATGCACCCGGAAGGCAAGCACGCCATCGACTCGCTGATCGGCCTCGCCCTCGGCAGCTCGCTCATCTCCGTCTTCGCCCGTCTCGGCGGCGGCATTTACACGAAGGCTGCTGACGTGGGCGCTGACCTCGTGGGCAAAATCGAGCAAAACCTCAACGAAGACGATCCACGCAATCCCGCCACCATCGCCGACAACGTGGGCGACAACGTGGGCGACTGCGCCGGCATGGCGGCGGATGTGTTTGAGACCTACGCGGTGTCTCTCATCGGCGGCGTGCTCGTCGGCGCCCTCACCGCCGGTGCGGAATCGGCCAATGCGGCCGTCATCTATCCTTTTGTGCTCTGCGGCCTCTCGATCATCTCCTCCATCATCGGCATCGGCTGGGTGAATTTCGTGAAGCAGACCCCGACGACCGCCCTCGTTTGCGGCGTGGCCGTTTCCGGCATCATCAGCGCCGGTCTTTTCTGGTGGGCCACGCAGGCTATCTTCGGAGCCACCGTCATGCTCAATGGAGCCAGCATCGCCAGCAGCGCCCTTTTCCAATGCGCCCTCGTCGGCCTCGTGATGACGCTGCTCGTCGTCTGGATCACCAATTACTACACCAGCACGCACCACAAGCCTGTGCGCGACATCGCCAAGGCCTCCGAAACTGGTCACGCCACGAACATCATCGCCGGCATCAGCATTGGTCACCACGCCACGCTGCTTCCCGTGCTCGCCATCGCCGCCTCCATCTGGTGCTGCTTTGACCTCGCCGGCCTCTACGGCATCGCCATCGCCGTTGTGTCCATGCTTTCGCTCTCTGGCATCATCATCTCGCTCGATGCCTTCGGTCCGATCACCGACAACGCCGGCGGCATCGCCGTCATGAGCGGCCTGCCTGAGGAAGTGCGCACCATCACCGACGAGCTCGACGCCGTGGGCAACACCATGAAGGCTGTCACCAAAGGCTACGCCATCGCCAGCGCCGGCCTCGCCGCCATGGTGCTCTTCGGCAGCTATGTGAAGGACCTTGAAGCCTTTGTCGGCCACACCGTGACCTTT
>JBKCXA010000346.1:0-2266 GCA_046316935.1 Prosthecobacter sp. | reverse complement strand
TCCTTGTTCGATGTTCGATATTCAATCTGTCGATCACGACGGCCGCCCATTCTCCGCCGGCTTCTGGCCTTCGATGAGCGCCTTTGCCTGACGCACGAAACGGCGGCCGAGGAGTTCGTAGCCGGGTTTGGTGTAGTGGAGGTCCTGGGTCATCGCGCCTTTGATTTCTTTGTCGTTTAGGTCGTCGCAATCGACCCACGCGCCGCGTGGATCTGCCTTGGCGACTTCGACCTGGCTTTCGCGGACGACTTTCCAGGCGGGCGGGTTGATGCGGTCGTGGTCGCTGATGCGGCCGATGACGACATGCATGTTTGGCTGCTTCAAATCGCGGCGCAGGTTGGCGATGAGCTGCTTCAAGGCATCGGCGTAGGGCGCGTGGAGGCCGGTTTTGGAGTCGTTCTCGCCCTGCATCCAGCAGAAGGTGACGGACTTCACGTTCGGATGCTCCTTCAGCATGGTGGTGAACTGCTCAAGGATGCGCGGGTAGAAGATGGTGCCCTTGCTCTTGTCTTTCTCGCGTGCCTTCGCCACATCGACGCCATGCTTTGTGGCGATGTCGTTCCATTCATCGACCCAGTAACGAATGGGCATGCCGCCGACGGCCACCTTGATGTAAGCCACGTCCGCATCTGGAAACGCGATCTTCGCCTCCGGCTCAAAACCGAGCTTCGGGTCCATCCCGGCCATGTTTGACTGCCCGGTGAGGATGAAGAGATGCGCCGGACGATCCGCGGCGGAAGCGAGGAGCAGAGGGCAAAGAGCGAGGAGGATAGCGAGGTGTTTCATGATTCAAACTGGGTTGGCCTACGGAAGACACGGAACAAACGGAAGGCAGCGGTGACTTATTAAGGCAACTTATCGCCAGCGCGGCAGCAAAGTGGCCCTCTCGCTCCGCGAGATGAGCTGGACGCGTTGCAAGCCGGTTAATCATTCGAAATACGCGGGCGTGTGGAGTGGCGACAGCCTTGTGCTCCTCTCGCGGAGCGAGAGGGCTACTTTACTTCGTGTAGTCGCTGCCGGTGAGGCTCTTCAAAACAGACTCCTGCCATGTGCGCATCTGGGTTTGGAGCTGCTGGACGCGTTCGGGTTGCTGCTCGGTGAGGCTGGTTTTCTCGGCGGGATCGGATTGGAGGTCGTAGAGCTCGGTGGAGGTCTTGGAGGCCTTTTTGCCGTCGCGGATGACGAGCTTGAATTGGCCGTCGATGATGGCGCGGGGGCCGCGGAAGTCGGCTTCGGTGATGTCGCCGGGATGGCGCAGGTTGCGGAAATCGCGCGTGGCCTTGCCGCCGGAGAGTTTGGCGAGCGGCGTGGTGCCTTCCTGCTGCTTCGGGTCGATGTAGTTCTCCATTTGGATGCCGTTGAAGCGCGAGGTGTCGTAGTCCCAGAAGTAGAGCGGCACGGGACGCTCGGTCATTTTTCCATCGAGCAACGGCATGAGATTGGTGCCGTCGATGGGGCGCTGGGGCAAAGGCTGGCCGGTGAGCGCGGCGAGCGTGGGCAGCAGATCGCTCGTGGTGGCACGCACGGTGGATGTGCGTGGCGTTTTGATGCGTGCGGGCCACTCGATGAGGCCGGGCACGAGAATGCCGCCGTCATAGACCTCGCCCTTCACGCCGCGATGCGGCCGCACGAGCGATCCATCGGCGGAGGTGCCGTTGTCACCGCAATAAAACAGCAGCGTGTCATCACGCAGGCCGGTGGCGGCGAGATGTTTTCGCAATTGGCCGATGGCGCGATCCATCGCGGTGATCTCGGCGTAGCGCTCACGCAGCACCTCGCCCTGCGGTCGCGTGACGGGGGCGCCGGTTTCATTCGAGGTGAGGCGCACTTTGCTTTTCGAATACTTCGCGGGCAGATCGTCATACAGCGCCAGATCCTGCGGTAGGCCGCTGTAAGGCTCGTGCGGCGAGCCGAACCAGATGATGCTGAAGAAGGCTTTGCCGTCCTTTTTCGCGAGATCGATGAACTGCATCGCCTCGCGAACGAGGATCTCGGAGCTCTCTCCTTTGAAGACCTGCGGCGGGCCGCCATTGCGCGAGAGCGAGGGATTCAGCTCGAAGAAGTTGTCATGCGAGAGCCACTCATGAAAACCCATTGCGCCCGGATTCGTCGGCGAACCCGCTTTGACCGTGCCGACATGCCACTTGCCGAAATGCGCGCACTGATAGCCCGCTTTGCTCAGCACATGTGCCACGGTGATCTCCTCCGGCCGCAGCGACCAGCCCGGCGCGAAGGTGCCCATGCGGTTCGGATGCCGTCCCGTGAG
>JBKCXA010000345.1:0-6932 GCA_046316935.1 Prosthecobacter sp. | reverse complement strand
CTCCAAAGGCACCTTCGACATCGCGGAAGCCATGGCGGCCAATGCGAGCGCGAAAAACATCATCGGCGGCGGCGACAGCGTGAAGGCTGTCAAGAAAGCCAAGCTCGGCGACAAGATGACCTTCATCTCCACCGGCGGCGGCGCCTCCCTCGAACTCCTCGAAGGCAAAATCCTCCCCGGCGTTGCCTGCCTCAAAGACAAGTAATTCGTCCTTCGTCATTCTTCATTCGTCATTTCCCCCACCATGCCCATCGCTCACTTCCGCAAGCCCATCATCGCCGCCAATTGGAAAATGCACATGACTCCCCAGGAGTCCGATGACTTTCTGCGTTCCTTCGCCCGCCTCGTGCCGGACAAGTGCCCGATCCAGATCGTTGTCGCGCCGCCGTTCGTCAGCCTGGAGCGTTCCATGAACGCGCTGCAAAACGCCCGCGAACAAAGCGTCGAACTGGCCGCGCAAAACATGAGCGCGCAGCCTGCCGGTGCCTTCACCGGAGAAATCAGCGCCCGCATGATCAAGGAGTGCGGTTGCAAGCATGTCATCCTCGGCCACAGCGAGCGCCGCAGCCTTTACGGCGAAACGAACGCCATCGTGAACGCCAAGGTGCTCGCCGCCCTCGAAGCTCGCCTCCACCCGATCCTTTGCATCGGCGAGACGCTCGAAGAACGCGACAGCGGCAAGATCGAGCAGGTGCTCGAAAGCCAGCTCCGCGAATCCTTGGCCGAAGTCGGCCCGCGCCGCATCACCGATGTCGTGATCGCCTACGAACCCGTTTGGGCCATCGGCACCGGCCGCACCGCCACCTCCCAGCAGGCGCAGGACGCCCACGCCTTCTGCCGCAAGGTCCTCGGCGACATGTTTGGAGCCGATGTGGCCGTGAAAATCCGCATCCAATACGGCGGCAGCGTGAAGCCGAACAACATGGCCGAGCTCATCGCCCAGCCGGATGTGGACGGTGCCCTCGTCGGCGGTGCCTCGCTGGAGCACGGTTCCTTCTGGGAAATCTGCCGCGCGGCCATCGACTGGACGAACGCGAACGCGTAATGTCCGGCGCCACATGGGGCCTGTGAGCTAAATTTTGCTTCACAAACGCCATCCTTTCTGAGCATGATTCCGATCATGCTCAGGAATTTCCTCCCGTTTCTCTGGTGCATGGCAGTCGCCCTTTCCGCCGCCGAACCCGGCTGGCGGGCCGGTGCGGCTGACATGGACATCACGCCCGACTACCCCGTGCGTCTCAGCGGCTATGGCAGCCGCACGACTGAGTTTGAAAAAGTCTCGCAGCGCAGCCATGCGAACGCCCTCGTCATGCAATGGGCGGATGAAGCGCCCGCCTGCATCGTCACCGTGGACAATTGCGGCGTGCCCGCGGCTCTCCGCGCCGATGTTTTGAAGCGCCTCGCCGCCGCTGGCAAGCCGATCGCCGATGAGCGCTTCTCGCTGCACTCCTCGCACACGCACTGCGCCCCAATGCTCAAAGGCGTGCTGCCCTTTCTCTTTGGCAAAGACCTCACCACCGACGAGCAAAAGAACGTCGATCGCTACACCGAGGACCTAACCAAGTGGATCGTCGAGGCCGTCACGAAAGCCTGGGACAAAATGGAGCCCGCACGGCTCGATTGGTCCGTCGGCAAAGCCTACTTCGGCCTCAACCGACGCCTGCAAGGCCCCAACGGCCTGCAAAACGCACCCAACTTCAACGGTCCCGTCGATCGGGCCGTGCCCGTGCTCCGCGTGAAAAGCGCCGACGGCAGCAAATTGATCGCCACGCACGCCAGCTACGCCTGCCACTGCACCACGCTCAGCATCAATGAAATCCACGGCGACTGGGCCGGCATCGCGCATCAGGAGCTCGAGCTGCGCTTCCCCGGCAGCATCGCCCTCATCGCCATTGGCTGCGGCGCCGATCAGAATCCGTATCCGCGACGCGAGATGCGCTTCGTCGTGGATCACGGCGTTGCTTTGGCCAAAGAAATCGTCCGCCTCATCAACGAACCCATGAAGCCCGTGCGCGGCCCCCTCGCCTGCGCCACGAAGGAAGTCATCCTGCCCTACGACAAGCTGCCCACGCCCGAAGAATGGAAGACCCGCAGCACCGACAAGAACAAGTACACCGCCTACCACGCCCAAAAACACCTCGCCGTGCTCGAACGCGGCGAAAAGATCCCGCCTGCCCTGCCCTACATGCTTCAGACGTGGCACTACGGCGACGATCTCCTCACCATCAACCTCCCCGGCGAGGTCGTCGTGGACTACGGCCTGCGTTTCAAAAAGGAATACGACCCCGCCCGCACCTGGGTGAACAGCTACACCAACGACGTGCCCTGCTACATACCCTCCCAACGCGTGTGGGAAGAAGGCGGCTACGAAGCCGGCGGCGCCATGATTTACTACGCCCGCCCCACCCGCTTCGCCTCCGGCATCGAAAACATCATCGCCAGCGGCGTGCGCGACATCGTGAAGCCGGGCTTCAAGGCGAAGTGAGGGTTGGGTTTCAGGTTAAAACCGAGCAAAGCATCACCCGCGCCGAATTTCCGAGCCCTTGAACTGCACGGCGATGCGGAAGACTTTTTTCTTTCGGCACTCGATCTTGCCTGTTTGCAGGTCGAAGCGGTCGGGGATCTCGATGACGTGGAGGTCGGTCTTCGCGTGGAAGCCACGTTCGGAGAAAATGTCGATGAGGATGACGAGGGCCTCGGGATCGTGGAAGAGCTTGTCCTCGGTGTTGATGTCGGCACGGCCGGAGATGGCGTGGCGGACGATGATGGGCATCATCTTCGTCTCGATGAATGTGACGACGGCCTGCATGAGCTCAGGCTTCTCGACCTTATAAGCATCCAGGCGGCGCACGAGGTCCTGGCGGGCGTGGCGGATGATCTCGCTGGCGAGGGGCAGTTTGCGCAGGAGGTCAAAGGTGCGCGGATCAAGCTCCAGCGAGCTTTGATACTCCAGTTCCTTCACGATGTTTTGCTGCACGATCTCCAGCGGCGCCTGTGCATTGATGAAGTGGTAATGGAAGATCTCCTTCAGCGACACCAGCGCGTCATACGTCTTCTCTTTGAAGACCTTGTAGCGGTTGCGAGCCAGCGTGGGATCGAAGTCCGTGGCACGCTCTTCCCACAGCTCGCCGAGGCCGGAGCTGCGCACCTCTGCGTTGTGTGCGAGCACTTCCTGGCCGCGCTTGAGCTGCCGTGCGATGCTTTCGGTCTCATCGACAAACAGCACCATGATGTGGAAGATGGGCTGCTTGAAATGCGCGGCCTCCGGCGTGTCGAGGAAGTCCCGGCGCAGGCGCACCATCTTGTCGAAGAGCATCTTGAGGCACTCCACCTGCACCTTCGTGCGCGGGAAACCGTCAAGGATGGCGCCGTTTTGCTGCTCAGGCTCCAGCAGCTTGCGCATGAGGATGCCCACGACCTCGCGATCCCCCACCATGCCGCCGCGTGCTTTGATTTCGCGGGCCTCCGGCGTGTCGAGCAGGGCGCTGACCACGATGGGCTGCGCATCAATGCCGCGCACCTGGCGGATAAAGTCCGTGTTCGTGCCTTTGCCAGCGCCTGGCGCACCGCCGAGCAGGATCAGCTCCTTAGGGAAGCGCAGGTTCGCCCGGCCGTAGTCGGCTTCGAGCTGCTTCCACACATGGTTGAATATGAGCTGGGCATCCTTGATCTCCAAATCGGCCGGGACGGCGGGCTTGGGCTGGGCTTCGAGGTCGGGAAGGTTCATTCAGGCGATTATCGCAGGGTTTGAGGCTTGCCAAGTGGGTTCCACCGGTGTTCCTCGACCCATGCCCACGCGCCGTCACTTCATCTCCGCTGTCACCGCCGCGCTCGGCGGCTCCCTTTTTGCCGCCGATGGCAAAACGAAGACCATTCTGCTGCAATCCGCGTGGGACACGATCAACATCGGCGACATCGGCCACACGCCAGGCACGCTGCGTGTGCTCGAGCAGCATCTGCCGGAGGTGAAAGTCATCGTATGGGCGATGAAGGTGGACGAACGCATCCTCGCGATGCTCAAAGCCCGTTTCCCGAAGGTCGAGTTCCTGCAAGGCAAGCTCGACGGCAAAAGCGAAAAGGACCTCGAGCTCCAGGAAGCCGTCAAAAGCTGCGATCTCTTCATCCGCAACTCCGGCATGGGCCAGGACCTCAGCTACATGAAGTTCTGTCGCCAGCACGGCCGGTGCTACGGGCTGTTTGGCCAGTCCTTCTTCCCCACCATGGTGCAAGGCGAGGGCGCGGAGGAGCGCATCGAGCTGCTGAACGCCGCTGCCTTCATCTACACGCGTGAGACGAAGACGCTGAGCATCCTGCAAAGCGCCGGAGTGAAGGCGGAGTTCGGCCCGGATGGTTGTTTCGGCATCGACGTGCGCGATGATGAGCGAGGGCTCGCCACGATGAAAAAGCTCGGCTTGAAGGAGAAGAAGTTCATCACGGTCATGATCCGCACGAACACGCCGAAATATCCCGGCGTGGACGATCCGCGGCCGGAGAAGCTCAATCCGCTGCATCCCACGCCACAACAAATCGCCGACGACGAACGCCGCGCGGCGAAGTTCCGCGAGCTTGTGACGCTTTGGGTCAAAAGGACCGGCCACAAGGTGCTCATCGCACCCGAAACGATCAAAGAGATGGGCCACAACAAGCGCCTCATTCACGATCCGCTGCCACCCGAGATCCAGAAGCATGTCGTGAACCTGGAGTATTTCTGGAACGCCGATGAGGCCGCCTCGATTTTCGCCCGTGCCCACACCATCGTCTGCCACGAGCCGCATTCGCCCATCATCGCCCTCGCGAACGGCACGCCGATCATCCACACCTACTCCGAGTTCCACTCGCCGAAGTGTTGGATGTTCAAAGACATCGGTCTGCCCGAGTGGTTGCTCGAAATGGACGAAACACCCGTCGAGAAGATGGCGGAGACTCTTTTCGCCATCGACGCGGACTATCCTGCGGCCCAGTCGAAGGTGAACAAGGCCATGGCGTATGTGCATGAGTGCTTCGCGGGATCAGCGAAGCACCTGAAGAGCGTATTGAGCAGACCATGACCACCCGCCGCGCCTTTCTCCAAAATAGCACGCTATGCCTCGCAGGGTTCAGCGGCCTTCAAGCGGCCGATTCGCAGGCCAAGCCACTCATCAAAGTCGGTTTGATGACGGATCTGCACTACGCGGACAAACCATCGACCAAAACGCGCTTTTACCGCGAGGCACTCGCGAAGCTCGATGAGGCCGTGGAGGTCATGAATCGTGAAAAACCGGCTTTAGTGGTCGAACTCGGCGACTTCATCGATCAGGCCGATTCCGTCGAAAAAGAGATCGAGTGGCTCCAGACGATGGAATCGCACTTCGCGAGGCTTTCCATGCCCCGGCACTATGTTCTGGGGAATCACTGTGTCGGCACACTGACGAAGCAGGAGTTCGCCGCAAACACGAAGGCCAGTGGGGGGCACGAGAGCTTTGAGGCCGGCGGCGTGACCTTCATCATCCTCGACGCCTGCTTCCGCAGTGATGGCACGCCTTACTCACGCAAAAACTTCGACTGGAAAGACGCGAACATTCCTGCCAGCCAGCTCAGGTGGCTCGAAAGCGAACTCAGCAAGGCCAGCGGCCCCGTCATCGTCCTCGCGCATCAGCGACTCGATGCCGACAAAGCCCATGCCGTGCAAAACGCCGCTGAAGTGCGCTCGCTCCTCGAAAAGTCTGGCAAGGTGCTCGCCGTCTTCCAAGGTCACTCGCACAAAAACGACTACCAGCAGATCGCGGCCATTCATTACACCACCCTCGTCGCCATGGTCGAAGGCAGCGGCACGGAAAACAACGGCTATGCCATGCTCGAAGTCATGCCGGACAGCTCTTTGAGGCTGCAAGGCTTTCGCAAGCAGGTGGAGCGCTTGATGAAAAGGACCTGAGGTGACCTCATCGTCCACCACTCAGCGGTCGTCAGTCTCCACCGCCGCCGCAGCCACCACAACCGCTGCTGCAACCGCTGCCGCCGCTGTCTCCTCCTCCGCCACCACAGCCGCTCGTGCCGCATCCGCTGCTCCCGCAGCCGGAGGACGAGGTGGCTTGAGGATGGCGGATGGTCTGGTAGAGAGATTCATACCCTGACCCGGCCAGTGCCTGCACACCGGTGACAGCCACCGCCATGGCCGCGAGGCCACCGATGTCAGCAAAAAGCGGTGGCGAGCTCGTCAGTCGAGGCGCGGTGGTCGGCCTGGCCAGACGCTTCCATTCGGCATCGCCCGCCGTGGTGCGGCGCCTGACCTTGGAAAGGATCACCACCGTCACGATGAGGCTCACCAGCAGGGCAAACACGAGAAACATCACTGGCTTGTCACGATCCATGCCCACAAATACCTTCACAAGGCCCACGAGCATCATCAGCACCAGCGGGACGGCGGTGATCAGCTGGATTTGAGAGCGCTGGCTGTTCGTGAGCATCCATCCGGCGGCTTCCAGATTCGCACGCAGCTTCTCCGCCACCGGTTCAAACCGCTTCCGCAAGCTGCGCAGATCCTGCGGCAGGGCGTTGAGCACCTTTTCCTCCACCGGGTGCATCTGGCTGGCCATCACATCCGGCACACGATGCAGCGTGGCAGGGTTCTGCGAGCCATGGGATTGGATCTCCAGCATCTTCCGCGCAAACAAGGCCGCCAGTGCCGCGTCCAGCACACGCCTCGCCCCACCACCGAGCAGCGCGATCTCATAGGGATCGCTCAAGCTGTGATTCTTTGCCCGCGTTGACACGATTCCGGCAATCACCCGAGCCAGCAGGAGCGAGGCCACCAGCGCGATGGCAAAGCCGTAGCCATAAAAGAGCAGGAAGGCCTCGCCGCGATAGTCGAACACATCCAAGTCATCACAGCCTACCAGCATTGCGGCCATGACGATTAGCATCGCGGCACTCATCACATGCCGTGGGCGCATCCG
>JBKCXA010000344.1:0-2327 GCA_046316935.1 Prosthecobacter sp. | reverse complement strand
AGCGTCACGGCTTGGCAGAAGCGGGCGGATTTTCAGCCGGGGACGAGCTTTTTCGCATGGGCGTCGAAGATCGCTTATTTTCATGTGCTGAGTCATCGGCGGAAGATGAGTCGGGATCGGTTGGTGTTTGATGATGAGGTGCTGGACTACCTCGCGGAGCGGCAGATGGAGCGTGAGGAGGAGGTGAGTCGGCGGGGTCTCGCGCTGAAGAGTTGCCTGGAGAAGTTGCCCGCTACTCAGAAACAGCTCGTCGAGCAGCGCTACGCCACCGGCGGCAGTGTGCAGGACATCGCGGCCAGAGAAGGCAAGTCGGTGGGGGCGATCTCGCAGACGCTTTACCGCATCCGCGAGGCGCTCTTGAGGTGCGTGGAGCAACACCTGGCCGAGGAGGAACTGGCATGAATGACCTGCTCCGCAAACTCAGCGATGGCACGCTGTCCACCGACGAGGCAAAAGAGCTCAACGAGCTTCTCCGAGGCAATCCCGAGGCTTGTGAGATCTATTTGAATCACATCGCTCTTGAGGCGCAGCTCGAGCGGGAGCTTGGCCAGCCCCGCGTGATCAGTCCGGTCCTTGCCATCCGTCCCATCTCCCGCTACCGCGCCTTTACAAAGCCTCTGCTTGCTGCTGCGGCGGTCATCACGCTGTCATTTTTCCTTTGGCCTGCGGACAAGGAGCAGCGGAGCATCGCCACGATGCTTCTGGCGGAGGATTGTCAGTGGAGAACCAGCGCGGTGAATGAAGGCTCGCGTCTCGCTCCGGGCAAAATCCAGCTCAACAGCGGCACGGCCATCCTGCGCTTCGATGGTGGGGCTGAGGCTATATTGCGCGGTGAAACCACGCTGGAACTGCTTTCTGCCGTTCAGGCAAGTCTTATCACTGGCGAGGTCGTGATTCGTGCCGAGGGCGATGCCGCTGGGTTCAAGCTGCTCACACCCGCGAGCGAACTCACCGATCTCGGCACCGAGTTTGCCGTCAAAGTGCAGCGCAGTGGCGTGACGGAGCTGCAGGTGCTCGATGGCCAGGTCGGCTATGGAGATGCCATCGCCGATGCGGGTCATGCGCTGCGTTTTGAGGCCGGAAAGGAGGCAGAGGCCATGCCGGTGACCTCGCCGCGCTTCACCGATCTCATCCAGCAAGCCGCGCCGAAGGAGCGACGTGACCTCATGACGCACTACGATGGTTTCTTCTATGATGCGGGAACCTATCAGCCTTCCGACATCGTGAAGGGCAAGGGCTGGGCAGGGCCGTGGCGGCTGCGTCAGAGCAGCGAGCGGCGTCTTCCGAACGAAATCGACAGCACCACGGACATGCGCATCGTGGAGGGCGGTCTGCGTGTGCCATGGCCCATTCCCGGTGGCAAACTCGGCGGCCTGGAGATGCCTGCGGGCCGGTCTTTTCGCCTGCGTCCGATGAAGCAAGGCATCGACATGGCAGCGGATGGCATCACCTATTTCAGCCTCATCACCTACGAGCCAGAGCACGGAAAAAAGCGCCGCACCACGCCGGTGGAAGGCGTGCGCCTCACCTTCCGCAGCAGTGCGGACTACTGGAATGAATCGCTCAGCTTTGGCTGCCAGCAGAGCCTGCGTCCGCTCATTCAAGCCGGAGCCCAAGGGAACTTCGCGAGTGCCGCAGCCATCGCGGATGAGCAGTCGCTGCTGTGGATCGGCAAGATCATCCGCCGTGCCGATGGCGAGGATGAGGTGTTCTTCCGCATCTACGGCCAGGCTGATGCGCTGGACTACGCCGAGCCTGCCACCTGGCACACCAGCACACGCGGCCTGCGGCAGAGCGCCATGCTCGATCTCGTGATGCTTTCCAGCACCGGCCAAAGCCCGCGCATCGTGGATGAACTGCGCATCGGACCTACGTGGCGGTCGGTGGTGCCGATGAGAATGACGAATGACGAATGACAAATGCCCAACCTCGCCACGTATGCGAAAAAGAACAGCCTCGCCGCGCTCTGCCGTGTGCTGATCAACAGCAACGAGTTTCTCTTTGTGAACTGAACCCATCCTAACCATGAAACACATCCACCGAATCGCTCTCCTCCTTGCCCTTAGTGCTAGTTTGGCTGCCGCTGCTGACAAGAAGCCGAAAGAAATGAAACCCAAGCTGGTCGATGCGGGCACGATCCTGGTGAAGGACGCTTTTGACAAGGAGGTGGTGGATACCAAGTGGGTTTCCGAGGCGAAGGCGGATGAGGTGGGGCTGCGGATCGAAGACGGGGCGCTGCGGGTCGATGGGCCGAGCGGAGGGACTCGCGGGCTGGTGGAGACGAAGTTCACCGCGCCGGTGAAGGATGTGCATGTGCAGTTCTTGCT
>JBKCXA010000343.1:0-8795 GCA_046316935.1 Prosthecobacter sp. | reverse complement strand
CTTCCATCTCATAAGCCGTCAGCGACCTCTCAAACAGCGTCGAGCTCGTCTTGAGCCGCAGCGCCTTCACCGGCAAACCGGCCAGCGGCAGCATGAAGCGCCAGCGCGAGGTCTTCGGCCGTTTTTCATCGGGATGTGGCTTGAAGTCAGCCGTCGCGAGTGTCGTGCCACCGTTGCGTTGCATCAAATGCCGCACCAGCACGCCATCACCCGCGATGACTCGCAAATCACTCAATGAAGCCGATGCATGCGTGAGCGCGTGATCATCCAAAACGACGCGGAAGATGCGCAGCCCCTTCTCCGAAGGTGCAATCTCACGCCGCCACTGCCAGCCACGCGTGTCCAGCCGCACCTCGCCCGCCTCACCCGTCGCAGGCAGCGCCGCTTCGGCACGGAAAGCGGGATTCGCCTCCACCTCGCCCGCTTTCACGAGCGTGCTCGGCGCACGGCGCAGTTCATCGGCCATTTTCGCGAGGTCATAACTCGGCGCGGAAGCCTGCGGATTGCCTGCAAAGAGCCGCCACTCGCCCGCCACGTCCGCTTGAAACACCAGCGGCAGCACATGTCGCGTCACTTCGACGCCCTCGATCTTCAGAGGCGGGTTGTCGCCGTTTTCGATGATCAGATCGAGTTCGCGGCTGCCATGGCTGTGATTCAGTTTCAGCTCCACATCCTCCACGCTGCGGCCTTCGTGCTGAAGACGGAAAAACCAGCCTGTGATGCCTCCAGCGCGGCTCTGGCGCTGAAACACGCTCTCCGACGTTTTCAGTCGCAGCGTGGCCAAATGCAAGTTCGCTGCCCCAAGGCCGATTCGCAGGCGTGTGGAGCCGTTTTGCTCCTCGCGGCTCAAAATCGTCGCCGCCTGCGCCACACTCGGCGCTTCATCGCTGCCGCCATGCAGCGTTGCGCCTTCGATCACGACGGGTTTGGAGCGTCGGTCATCCAACATGAGCCGGAAATGCCTCCACGCCGCTTCGGCGAAACGCAGCGTGGTCTTCTCAAAGCCAGTCTGGCGGCAGAGGAGCGTGTTTTCGGCCAATGGCTGCCAGTTCATCCCATCGAGCGAGCCTTCGAGCGTCGCCGCCTTGATGAAATCATAGCCCGCGACGCGAAACGAAATCGCGTTGAGCATTTTCCCGCCGCTCGCTTGAAACTCGAAACGCGACACCGTGCCTTCAAGCCACTGCGTGAAGCCCGCCGCCGCCTCGGAGTGCCTTTGCGGCTGCTGCGGCGCCAGAATGACAAAGGGCCGCTCCTCTCCCGCCGGATTGACGAGCCGCAGATCGCCCAGCGCCGTCGCGGAGGCATCGAGCAATGCGGGATCAAGCTCCACGCGATGCAGGCCGGTTTGCGTGACGGGCAGCTTTTGCAGATGCGTCCACGCGGCGTGATCGGCAAGGGCGCTGGTGGCGGCGAGGAGAAGGAGGAGGTGTTTCATGACTTCGATTCGTCCTGGAGGAAGCGTTGATAAAGAAACGAGGCCGCGAGGGCGATCACGGCGACGATCATGAGGGCACCGACTCGGTAGATGTTGCCGATGTTCGCGAGGTCGTGGAGGAACAGTTTTATTAAAGCCACGCCGAGCAGCGCGATGCCGACGTAGCGCACGGGCGCGGTCTTTTTCCAGATGCCGAGACTGAGCAAGGCGAGGGCGAAGAGCGACCACGCGATGGTCGTGATCATGTCGCGGGCAAAGCTGTCGCCAAAGCGCAGCACATGCACGGTGGAGCCGGGCGCGGTGTAGAAGTCGGCGATCTGGTAGTTCATGAGCAGGAAAACGAGTGCGGTGCCGAGGGCGAGGAAGAGGCCGCGCAGATTGAACTCGCGCCACACATGCGCGGGCGGCACGAGCAGCCACGCGGCGGCGAATTGGGCCAGCGCGGTGAGGCTCAGTGCATAGAGCGGCCAGTTCATGAGCGCGGTGTCGCCGCGGAGTTGGCCGGACCAGAGATCGGAATTCAGCGCCAGGCGCACGAAGGCGGCGATGAGCAATCCCGCACCGGTGAGGCGCAGGCCATCGTGCGGCACGCGGCGGAAGAGCCAGCACAGCGCCGCGCCCTCCAAAGCCCAGCCGAGCGTGATCCATTGACGCTCAAACTGCACCGGAAACACCAGTGTGATGAAAAACAGCGCCACACCGCCATACCACGCGAGCTGCGTGAGCCGCGCGGGATTCTGCGGCGCATGATTTTTCAAAATGAAGACCAGCAGGACCAGCGGCGGCACCGCAAAGCCGAGCGGCAGCAGACCCATCGCGCCGTTTGGCCATGCGAGCATCACCACGCGATACACGAGCCCGAAAAAGCCGAGCCCGGCAGCCGCGGAGCTGATCCATGGCAGCGTGCGCTCCGATTGTTTCGAGCGGAAGAGCAGCGGATGCAGCGTGAAGAGCGCATAAAAGCCGAGATACCACAGCAGCGGCAGCACGGGTGTCTGCGCATCGAAGCTTTGCGCATGCCAGGACCACGTCAGCGCGAGCACGCAGCCGAGCGCGGCGGGAACGAGCTGCGTGATGCCGCTCACGCGGGCGAGGCCAAGCATGAAGGCCGTGAGCAGCAGCGCGAGGCCAAACATGGGCGAGGGGTTTGCCATTTTCAGATGCAGCGTGGCCGCGATGAGCAGCACGAAGGGCATCACTGCTGCGCTCACCGGCAAAAGACCTGCGAACTGCGCCTGCGGTCGCTTTTTCGCCAGCCAACTGCCCACCGCGATGAAGAGCAGACTAAACCCGCCGAGAACGGCGAGGAAGGGCGCGAGGCTGAGCGAGGCATTCGATGGCAGGCGCAGGAACAGCCACATGCCGACGGTGATGACGGTTAGCGTCAGCGCCGCAAAAACGGGAGCCAGCGCACCGGTGGCGATGGCCACGCCAATGACCAGCGCATCCGCGAGCAGCACCGCAGGCCAGAGCGCGAGGCTGACTTCATTCAAGCAAAGCACCGGCAGCATCATGAGCGCGAGCGAGATGACGGGCGTCCAGCTCAGGAAGCCCTGCACGCTTTCACCGCGTCGCTGCCACAGCACGGCGAAGGCGGTGTGCAGCACGCCGAAGAGCAGATACAGCCCCAGCGCCCACGGCAGCAGGGCCGGACGCAGGTGTGAGGTCGTCCAGATCATCAAATGCAGGAAGCCGAGGCCCGCGTTGATGCCCTGCGCCATTTTCATCTGCGGTTTCAGCCACACGATGAGCATCACGGCCGCGCTGAGGCCGAAGACGAGCGTGTAAAGCACGCCGGGACGCTCGGAAACGCTCTCGCTGAACAGCCAAAGGAACGAAACGAGCAAGCCGCTTGCCGCGAGCATCAACGCGCCGCTGGCAGGAGCACGCTCGTCTTTGCGCATCGAGAAGAGTGCGGCGGTGAAGAGCAGCGCAAAGCCCAGAAGCACACTCACCGGCACCCAAGTGGCCGCGCCGTGATCATAGCCGCTGCTTGTCCAGAATTTATCCAGCCAGCCGAGTTGCATGATGAGCACGCCACCCGCAGCGAGCGGCACAAGGTGATGCCATTTCGCATGCTTCACCACCGCCAGCGTGCCGAGACAGAGCAAAGCGATGTAACTCCACAGACCGAAGGGATTGTCATGGCCGGTGGAACACAGAATCGGCGTCAAAAAGCCGCCGAGGATGCCGAGGATGGCGACGACTTGCGCCTTCAGCCGCACCGCGAGCAGGAAGGCCGCCGCCGTCACTCCGGCCATGAAGCCAAACGTGACCAGCGCCTGATCAAACGGGGCGATTTTCCAGATCGAGTGCGCGGTGAAGCTCACGCCGTAGAGCATGACGATGCCGGTGGCGATGAGCGTCTGCGCCAGCGTGAGGTAGCGCGGTCTGCGATGCATGATGACACCGCCCACGACGAGTCCGACGGCGGTGATGAGTCCCATCGCCATGCGCAGCGCGGGCGAGATCCAGCCCTGCTCCATGCTGTGCTTCACAAAGAAGACGACGCCGAGAAACAACGCCAGACCGCCGACCCACGCGAAGAGCTTCGCGCCCATGAACATCTCGAGGCTGATCTCAGGCACCTTGGGCAGCGGAGGCGGCGGCTTTGCGGCTGGAGGCACGATCTCGCGTTTCGGCTCTGGCTTGGGCAGTTCCGGCGGAGGCAGAGTTTTCGGTGCTGGCTCGAGATAGGCCGGTGCAGGCACGAAAACGGGTTTGGGTGCCGGTTCGGGCTTCAAAGCTAGCGGAGGCACCAAAAAGGGCTCCTCGACTTTTGGTGTCGGTTTGGGCGCAAAGACCGGTTTTTCGTCTTCGAGTCCGCTGACGCGGTTCGAGAGCCGGTTGAGGCGTTCAAGCTGGGTCGCGCCGAGGTCGCGAAGCCGATCAACCTCCGCGCGGAGTTCACGAGCTTCACGCCTGGCACGGCCGGCGGAGACCAGCGCACAAATGGGCATCACGAGGACCGCTGCGGCAACGATCAGGAGAATAAGAAGGATATCATCCATGACACCGCGCACTCTGCCGGGAAACGCGGCGCCGGTAAATTGATAATCCCCTCCGCACCATTGAGAGAAGCGATGCCCGGCAAGAAACCACCTTCGTCATCCGCTTTCGATTCATCATGCCTGTTCTCGATCTCTTTCGCCTCACTGGAAAACGTGCCCTCATCACTGGCGGGTCGCGTGGGCTTGGCTTGGAGATGGCACGGGCTCTCGGAGAAGCGGGAGCACAGGTCATCATCACCGGCTCGAAGGCAGAAAACCTTCACAAGGCTTGCGAAGAGCTGTGCAGCGAGGATTTGCATGTCACCTCGCTTCAAGCCGATCTCTCGAAGCCGGAGGAGGCGGAGCGGCTTTGTGATGTGCTTTTAAAAGATCACGCGCCCATCGACATCCTCATCAACAACGTGGGTGGCCGCCGAATCAACACGCCGACGGAGGATCTGGCGCTGGAGGACTGGCAGCGGATCATCGACTTGAACCTCACGCAGGCCTTCATCCTCACGAAGCGCCTCGGTGGGGCGATGATCCCGCGCAAGTGGGGGCGCATCATCAACATCGCCTCGATCAACGCCCTCTGGCCCGGCAAGGCAATGCGCGGCCGCAGCTACGAGACCTCAAAAGGCGCTCTCGCCATGTTCACGAAGGCCGTGGCGGCGGATTGGGCTGCGCATGGCATCACCGTGAACGCCATCGCGCCCGGCCCCTTTTTGACGGATGCGAACAAACGCTGGATCGGCGAAAAACCCGAGTTTGAGGGCGAAGTGGCTGCCAGCATTCCGATGGGGCGCTGAGGCCGCCCGGAGGAGATTGCGCCGCTCGCTCTCTACCTCGCAAGCGAGGCCAGCAGTTTCATGACGGGCAGTGTTTTGGTGATTGATGGTGGAAAGCTGCTGTGGTGAGGATTTAACCAAACGAAAGCGGACTTAGCGGTTGGTTAAACTAAACGCCATTTGGATAGCGTTTAGTTAGCCGATGGGTGTTAAAATTCGCCATGAGCAAGATAACCGCGCACCGACTTCCCACTTGGCTTTTGCCGATCTACTTCGCTTTTCTCGGAGCAGGCTTCGCAACGATGCTGCGCGTTGCGTGGCTGTATGTCAGTCCACCCGTGTTTGAAACGAGGGCGAAGCTGGTCGCGGGAGTTCGAATGGGTGGCTCCGTGACTCATCATCCTCAGTTCTGGGAAATGATGCAGACCACGCTGAACACGGTGAAGGAAGCTCTCCAGTCGCCGGACATGGCAAGAAGGACTGCGGATCGTGTTCATGCGCTGTTTCCAGAAACACCGCCATGCGAGGTGACGCTGCGGGTGTTACAAACCAATGGCTCGGCAATCCTGAACTTGATCGTCACGGGACCGGAACCCAAATATATTCAGCATTACCTCAATGCACTCATGGATGAGTTCATCGCCGTCCGCACTGCCTGGAGTGAAGAGGCGGCCAACAAGATTGTGGCACCATTTCTGAAAGTGGTGGTCAATGAGCAAAAGAAGGTGGAGGAGGCGCTTGATGCTGTTGAGGATGCAAAGCGGCAGGTCGAGTCGGTTTCGGCCAAGATCGAGGTGGAAAGACTCTCTGAACTTCTCAAACGCCTGCGAAACGAGCGAGATGATTTGAAGCAGACACGGTCAGAAAAGCTACCCGCTGTTGAAACCGAGATTCAAGGCATAGAACGCGAGTTATTGAAGCATGAGGAGGCTGCCAGCATGCTAAGAAAAGCGCAGGAACGCTATGAATTGCATCGGAAGGCCTACCAAGAGCTGTTTGAGCAAGCCGAACACTTGTGGAATACGGATCAAGTCATGGATTACATCCACATCCAGGAGCGTGCCTCGCAGGGATCAAAGCAACCTGTGTTGAGCTTGTCGAGCATCGGGTATTTTTATCCAGGACTTGGCCTTCTGGCTGGAGCACTCGCCGGGCTATGGTGTGCGAGTCGTCGATCTTTGGAATCCCTTGGATGAAGTTCGCGGTTTGATGACCAAGATAGCCGCCTATGGCGGTATTAAACGCTTCGCCCCATGCCATCGACTTCCCACCCAAACGAACTCCGCGGCGTCCTGCCAGTTTTTCAGACGCCTTGGCTTGAAGATGAAACTCTTGATCTCGACACGCTCGAGAAGGAGATCGCGTGGCTTTACGATTGTGGATCGAATGGAATTGTGATGGCGATGGTGTCGGAGACCTTGCGACTGGATAGTGAGGAGCGGGAGCAGTTAGCCGCGGCGGCATGCAAATTCGGCAAGGATCGCGGCGTGGTGGTGATCAGTGTGGGCGCGGAGTCGTCGAAGGTGGCGGAGCGGTATGCGAGGCATGCGGAGAGCGTGGGGGCGGATGCGGTGATGGCGATTCCGCCGGTTTCCATCGGCATTGGAGAGAGCGAGTTGCTGGCGTATTACACGCGCATCATCCAGGCCATCTGCATTCCAGTGATCGTGCAGGATGCGAGCGGGTATGTGGGCAAGCCGATGCCGATTGGCATGCAGGCGCGGCTGTTGGAGGAGTTTGGGCCGGAGCGCGTGCAGTATAAGCCGGAGGCGAGCCCCATCGGGCCGAAGCTGAGCGAGCTGCGGGATGCGACCAAGGGCCTGGCACGAGTGTTTGAGGGCACGGGCGGCATTGCGCTGGTGGATTCGTTCAAACGCGGTGTGGTGGGCACGATGCCGGGCGCGGATTTGATTCGTGGGCTCGTGCCGCTTTGGAAAGCGCTGGAGGCGGGCGATGCAGAAAAGGCGGATCGCATTCACGGGCCGCTGGCGGCGTTGGTTTCGATGCAGACAAGCTTGGATGGCTTCTTGGCAGTGGAGAAGCATCTGCTCGTGCGGCAGGGCATTTTCAGAAACACGCTCGTGCGTGGTCCGGTGGGCTTCAAACTGGATGCGGAGACCACTCGCGAGGTGGAGCGGCAGTTTGATCGCATGCTCGCGGCGGCGGAAGCCTGACGGGTGAATCCTACTTCACCGCGATACCGGCCTCACCAGCCTCCCAGCCGAGGCCGCAGGGGCGGATGGCAACGGCGGTTGATCCGGCGGGCCATTCGGTGCTGAGCTGGTCTTTGAAGAAGGATTTCCACGTCACCCAGCGGCCGCCGATCTGCGCCTGCAGCACCCACCAGCGGGTCTGTGACATCCAGCGTTCGTCGGCGTGCTTCCACTCGACATGCAGTTTCCCCTCCGGCTGCGTTTTGCCCACGAGCGGGGCAGGCAGCGCCGTCTGGCTCAGCCACGGCGAGGAGGGCGGGATGGCGTGCGTGGTGTAGGCACGCTCCATCGTGTAGGTGGCGATCTTGCCGGTGTTTTTGTGAAGAGCGCCGAAATTCCAATGAAAGTGCCCGGGCGTCATTTTCAGCCCGCGTTCACGCAGCACACTCATCTGTCGGAGGATCTCACCGGCGACGCGATCCGTGCCGATGTTGGAGGTGTTCATGCCGGGCCAGATGTGTCGGCCTTGCGTGTTCTGCTCCAGCCACCAGTCGTAGTAGGTGGTGAAGCCGAGCTTTGGCCGATCGATGGTCCAGTAGAGCTGCGGGGTGAAATAATCGACCCAGCCGTTTTGCAGCCACTTCTTCGAATCGGCGCCGAGGTCTTCATACGGATCGAGTCCGCCACCGGTGCCTTCGGGATGATTCGGACGCCAGAGGCCGAAGGGGCTGATGCCGAACTTCACATGGCGTTTGATACCTTTGATCCCCTCGTAAATGGCCTGCACGGTCTGATCCACGTTTTGACGTCGCCAGGCGGTGAGTTCCAAGGTGCCACCGGTGGCCTTGTAGCGGGCGTAAGTGTCCGCATCGGGGAATTCGACCTTCTTTTTATCCGGGCCGGTGATCGGGTAGGGGTAGAAGTAATCGTCGATGTGAATGCCATCCACATCGTAGCGCCGCGTCACATCCAACATGACGGCGACGGCCTGCTGACGCACCTCGGGGACGCCAGGGTTCATCCACCAGTCGATGTTGTATTTCATCGTCCACTCGGGGTGCTTGCGGCGGATGTGATTGGAGCTTGGCGCATGTTTCTCACCCGCAAGCGCCCGGTAAGGATTGAACCAGGCATGAAGCTCCATGCCGCGCTTGTGCGCCTCGGTGATGGCGAACTCCAGCGGGTCCCAACCGGGTGATTTTCCCATCTCGCCGGTCAAAAACGGCGACCACGGCTCGATCTCGGAGGCATACATGGCATCGCCCGCGGGCCGCACCTGGAAGATGAGCGCATTGAGGCGCAGCTTCGCGGCGGAGTCGATGAGGGTGAGGAGTTGCTCTTTTTGCTTCGCCACGGGCAAACCGGGCTCGCTGGGCCAGTTGATGTTCCGCACCGTGGCGATCCACGAGCCGCGAAGCTCGCGAGC
>JBKCXA010000342.1:0-5397 GCA_046316935.1 Prosthecobacter sp. | reverse complement strand
TTTGTGAGTAAGGCAGCGTGGCCATGCCATCGGGCAGCGAGGTCGGCGAAACGGTGATGGTGGGGCAAACTGGAGCCAGCGTGTAGCTGCGAGTGCCCGGGCAGGCATTCGCATCCGTGGCGCTGATGGTGAAGGTCGGGCCCGCGCTGCTCGTCGGCGTGCCGGTGATGGCTCCGGTGCTCGCGTTCAGCGTCAACCCAGCCGGCAGGCTGCCGCTGATCACGCTGTAAGTGTAAGGCGTGGCACCACCACTGCCGGCGATGGTCTGCGAGTAGGCGCTGCCGACCGTGCCATTGATGAGGCTGGAAGGGCTCATGCCGAGCACCGGGCAGATTTTAATGCTCACCGCTTGATCCTTGAAGCAGCCATACAGATCCGTGGCACGCACGGTGACGCTCACGCCAACTCCATTCGAGGCCGTCGGCGTGCCGCTGACGACACCGCCGCTGCTGAGGCTCAATCCAGCCGGCCAGGTGCCGCTGGTGGTAGTCCAGGTGTAAGGCGTGCTGCCATTCGAGGCGCTGAGCGTCTGCGAGTAGGCGATGCCGAGCGTGCCATTCGTCAGCGTCGTCGGTGAAACGGTGATTGCCGGGCAAACCGGGGCCAGCGTGTAGCTGCGAGAGCCCACACAGCCATTCGCATCGGTCGCGGTGATGGTGAAGGTGCGGCTCGTGGTGCTCGTCGGCGTGCCAGTGACATCACCTGTGCTGGTGTTGAGGCTCAAACCAGCCGGCAAGGTGCCACTGCTCAAGGCATACACATACGGCGCGGTGCCGGCGGAGGCCGCGGCACTGCTCGTGTAGGCGCTGCCGACGGTGAGCGTGGTGTTCAGCGCCGCCAGGTTGATCACCGGGCAGATGCGGATGTTCACCGGCTGCTGCACGGAGCATCCATTCGCATCGGTGGCGGTGACCTGGATGGTGTAGTAGCCCGCGGTGGTCGGCGTGCCTGTGATGGCGCCGCAATCCGTGCTGGCATTCACCGCCTCGGTCATGCGCAGATTGGTCACGGTGGCAAAGGTGGTGCCGAGGCCGAGGATGGTGGTGTTCAGCGCCGCGCTGGCACGGAAGCGCAAGCTGCAGGCGCCCGGAGAAACGCCATACGGAATGTCGAAGTGGAGCGTTGTGGTGCCGCTCTTCACACCGGTGCCGAAGAGACCGAGGACATTGATGAGCGTGCCGGAACTGGTGGAGGCCATCGCATTGCCAGCGCCATCGAGCAGCTCGACGGTGAAGGTGGGAACGAAACCGAGTCCCGACTCAAGGAAGCCGTTTTGACCATCCACATCGAAGGACACGGCATAACGGATGCCCGGCTTCAACTGCACCGGCGAGCCCGGTGTGTTGAACTGCGCCACCGCTTCCCAAGTGGACGAGATCGAGGTGCCCGTGCCGAGCATGCCGAGCAGGCTGGAGCTGTTGTTGCTGACTCCGAACTTCAACGCGGAGCCGGTGAGTTCGGTGCGGGAGCCGCTTTCCGTCAAACCAATGCCCAAGATGCTCACGCTGACACCACCCGTGGCTCGCAGATTCCAGATGCCGGAGGTCACGGGGCCCGCTGTGCCACCGAAGGTCATCGTGATGAGACCGTCCGGCGGATTCACGGTGGCATTGGCGGCAGGCGCGAAGATCGAAGAGTAAGCCGTGCCAGGTCCGGCGACGGGGTTGTTGCATCCGGCGAAGGACAGGCCCGGTGGCAGCGTGCCGCCGGATTGCACCAGACTATACGGCGTGGCTCCACCAGTGACGGAGACCAACTGCGAGTAAGCGCTGCCCACATAGCCATGCGGAAGATTGGTGGGCCCGATGTTCATCACCGGGCATACTTTGACGAGGACGACCTGCGAGCCGGTGCAGCCGTAGAGATCCGTGGCACGAACAGTAACGCTCACCCCTGCCCCGTTGGTCGCCGTCGGAGTGCCGCTGATGATACCACCGGCACCCAAAGTAAGTCCGGCGGGCAGCGTGCCGCTCGTCAGCGTGTAGGAGTAAGGCGCGGTGCCGCCGCTGGCGCTCATCGTCTGCGAGTAGGCGATGCCGATGGTGGCGTTCGCGATGCTCGTGGGTGAAACGGTGATCGTGGGGCAGGTCGGCGTCAGCGAGTAGGCTCGCGAGCCGGAGCAGGCATTCGCATCCGTCGCGGTGATGGTGAAGTTCGCGGTCGTGGTGGCCGTCGGCGTGCCAGTGATGGCTCCGGTGCTCGTGTTGAGGCTCAATCCGGCCGGAAGCGCTCCGCTGGTCACCGCATACACATACGGCGAGGCACCACCGGAGGCCGTGGCGGCACTCGAGTAGGCCGTGCCGGTCACCGCGGTGCCGGAAATGGCCGCGAGCGAGATGACAGGGCAGATCTTGATCGTGTAAGCACGCGTTCCAAGGCAGTTGAAGGCATCGCGTGCCTGCACCGTGATCGAGACACCGGCACCGTTCGAAGCCGTCGGCGTGCCGCTCAGGACACCCGCGGTGGTCAGCGTGAGTCCTGCGGGCAGGGTGCCAGCCACCACCGTGTATTGATAAGGTGCCGTGCCACCCGATGCGGTGAAGGTTGTCGAAGTGTACGCGGTGCCGACAAGGCCAGCAGGCACCGAGGCCGGGTTCACGGTGATCGGCGGGCAGCTCATCGCCAGCGTGTAGCTGCGTGTGCCTGGGCAGCCATTCGCATCCGTGGCCGTGATCGTGACCGTGGAGCTGATTTCGACGTTTGGCGTGCCGCTGATCACACCGGTGCTCGCATTCAAAGTAAGGCCACCAGGCAAGGTGCCGCTGGTGACGGCAAAAGTATATGGCGTGGCTCCACCGCTTGCCGTGACCGTTTGTGAGTAAGCGGTGCCCACGGTGCCCGTGGTCGTGAAGGTGCCCAAAGTGACCACCGGGCAGATTTTGAGGTTCAGCGGACGTGAGCCCGTGCAGCCCAAACTATCCGTCGCAGTGATTGTGATGCTTGTTCCAGCACCGTTCGAGGTCGTGGGCGTGCCGGAGATCACACCGGAGGTCGAATTGAGCGTCAACCCGGCCGGAAGCGTGCCCGCGGAGATCGAGTAAGTGTAAGGAGCCGTGCCGCCGGTGGCGCTGGCGGTTTGCGAGTAGGCGATGCCGACGGTGCCATTGCTCAGCGAGGTCGGATTGACGGTGATGGTGGGGCAGGTCGGCGTGATGGTGTAGCTGCGAGTGCCGGGGCAGGCGTTTGCATCGGTCGCGGTGATGGTGAAGGTCTGCGCCGTGGCATTGGTCGGCTTGCCGGTGATGGCTCCGGTGGTCGTGTTGAGCGTGAGACCGGATGGCAGCGTGCCGGTGGTGACCGCGTAGGTGTAGGGAGCGGTGCCGCCGCTGGCCGTGGCGGTCTGCGAGTAAGCCGTGCCCACCGTGGCGCTGCTGGTGATGGCCGCGAGCGAGATGACCGGGCAGATCTTGATGCTCACGGTGCGAGTGCCGGAGCAGCCATAGGCATCCGTGCCGGTCACGGTGATGGAAACACCGGCACCATTTGAGGTCGTCGGCGTGCCACTGAGCACGCCGGTGCTGCTAAGCGTCAATCCAGCCGGCAACGTGCCCGTGGTGAGGGTGAAGCTATACGGCGATGTGCCGCCGCTGCCGCTGAAGCTTTGCGAGTAAGCCGTGCCGACGGTGCCTGGCGGCAGCGTGATGGGATTCACGGTGATCGTGGGGCACACCGGTGCGATGGTGTAGCTGCGAGTGCCAGGGCATCCATTCGCATCGGTGGCCGTGACCGTGAAGGTCTGCGAGGTCGTCGAGGAAGGCGTGCCGCTGAGCACACCACCGCTGCTGAGTGTGAGACCGGCGGGCAGCGTGCCCGTGGTGACCGCGTAGGTGTATGGCGAGACGCCACCCGTGGTGTTGATGGTCTGCGAGAAGGCCGTGCCCACCGTGGCGCTGGTGGTGATGGTGCCAACAGCGAGCACCGGGCACACTTTGAGCGTCACCGTGCGCGTGCCGGTGCATCCGTAGGTGTCGGTGGCGGTGAAGGTGAGCGAAACACCGGCTCCGTTCGCCGCGGTGGGCGTGCCTGCGATCACGCCGGTGCTGGCGGTAAGCGTGAGACCGGCCGGCAGCGTGCCGCTCGTCAGCGTGAAATTATACGGAGCGTTGCCGCCGGTGGCTGAAATCGTCTGCGAGTAGGCCACACCGACTGTGCCGACCGCCACGATGGCCGGATTCACGGTGATGGTGGGGCACACCGGCGCGAGTGTGTAGGCTCGCGAGCCGGTGCAGGCATTCGCATCGGTGGCGGTGATGGTGAAGTTGGTCGCCGTGGTGTTCGTCGCCGTGCCGGTGATGGCTCCGGTGGTCGTGTTGAAGCTCAAACCCGTCGGAAGCGTGCCGCTGGTGATGGCGTAGGTGTAGGGCGAGACACCGCCGGTGGCTGCCACACCATTGTTATAAGCCGTTCCGACAACCGGCGCGGTGGAGATGGCCGGCAGCGAGATGACCGGGCAGACCTTCAGCGTCACGACGCGTGTGCCGGTGCAGCCAAACGCATCCGTGACGGTGATCGTCAAAGCGCTGCCCGCTCCATTGCCGGCCGTCGGTGTGCCGCTGAGCACGCCTGCGGAGGTGAAGGTCATGCCAGGCGGCAGCGTGCCGCTGGTGATCGCAAAGGTGTGCGGCGCGGTGCCGCCCGTGGCGGTGAAGTTCGTCGTCGGATAAGCGGTGCCCGCGAGGCCCACCGGCAGTGTGGAAGGTGTCACGGTGATCGCAGGGCATGTGATGCCAAACGTGTAGCTGCGCGAGGCCGGGCATCCGTTCACATCGGTGGCCGTCACAATGATCGTGCCGCTGTTCGGAGCCGATGGCGTGCCGGTGATGGCACCAGTGCTCGTGTTGAGCGTCAAACCGGCCGGGATGGATCCCGACGTAATAGCAAAGGTGTAAGGCGTGGCACCACCCGTGGCCGTGATGGTCTGCGAGAAGGCCGCGCCTACCGTGCCGGTGGTGGTGATGGCACCCAGCGAGATGACCGGGCAGATCTTGAGCGTGTATGGACGGTTGCCCGTGCAGCCATTCGCATCCGTGGCGGTGATGGTGAGGCTTGTGCCAGCTCCATTTGAAGCCGTCGGCGTGCCGCTGAGCACACCTGCGGTCGTCAATGTGAGGCCTGCGGGCAGCGTGCCGCTCGTGACGGTGAAGCTATGTGGGGCCGTGCCACCCGTGGCGGTGATCGTTTGCGAGTAAGCGATGCCCAACGTGCCATTCGCGAACGACGTCGGGTTCACCGTGATCGCCGGGCACACTGGCGTGATCGTGAAGGTGGCGGAGCCCGTGCAGGAGTTCGCATCCGTGGCGGTGATGGTGAAAGTGCGTGTGGCAGTGCTCGTCGGCGTGCCGGTGACAGCTCCGGTCGTCGTGTTGAGGCTCAAGCCCACTGGCAGCGTGCCGCTGG
>JBKCXA010000341.1:0-2978 GCA_046316935.1 Prosthecobacter sp. | reverse complement strand
CTGTCAGAGAACGCGCCTTGGAATTGCGTGCCCATCAGGCACCAAAAACCCCGCTGCCACGAGGCGGCAGGGACGTTTGCGGAAGTCGTGTGACCAGACATGGCTGGCCTCTAGCATAGCCCGCCCACCCCTGCACCGCCTGAAATCACTCAAGGCACCGCCGACCACACCACGCGATAAAATTTGCCCGCGGGATTGGGGCTCGTGTCGGTCCAGGAGCCGGTGGTGGTGTAGGTTTGCGATGCGGCCGTGGCATCGGTCCAGGTGATGAGATCGCTCGAGACCTGCACCTTTTGATACATGCCGCGCACGGCCGTCCAGCGCAGCGTGGCGGAGCCGGGACTGAGCGTGACCGCAGGCGAGAGGCTCTCGCTGAAGATGCTGCCGCTCCAATACTTCTCCGCGAGGGCGAAGGCCCTTTGCCCCGCGAGCGAGCCCACGTGACGCCCGTGGAAGTCGTCCTCGCTCGGGTGGATGCCGCCAAAGCGTCGCGATTGGCCGGCCTGATCGGCGGCGTCGTAGTAGGTGCACCATTGCAGCGTCACATTGGTGCTCGGGCCTTTGTCGATCTGCATCGTGTTTGCCGCATAGGTGTGGGAATGGAGGCCGCCGGGGAAATAAACGCTGCCCGTGATGCTGGCCAGCACCTCCGCGGCGGCGCGGCTGAAGGTGCTGTGACCGCTGATGTAACCGGGAAAGGCGGGCGTGTTGAAGGTCTTGCGCTGAAACGGCAGCCAGTCCTTCGCCAGCATCCAGGTGACGAAGCTTTGATTCGTGGCGATGGAGGGCGCGGGGAGGTTGTTGTTGTGCTCGCCGGGCCAGGACTTCACCGCGATCTGCCCGATGAAGTTCGTGCCGAGCTGGGTGAACCCCGTGTTGAGGTTGAAGATGTTTCGATGCTTGCCACCGACCGCGGCGGTGGTGCTGGTGATGATCTCGCACACATCCGTCATCAGCGGCAAGCCCTCCACATGGTAGGAAGGACCCGCTGGATTCGACGACTGGCCCTTGCTCGCCATGTAGCGGATCATCGTGATGGGCCGCGGGCCGGAGTAGTAGCGTTTCAAAGCCCACGCGGCGCAGGCGGCATCGTGCGTGGCGGCGGACAGGGCGAAATAGACCTTCACATCCCACTCGAGGTCGTTCACCACCGGGCCGGTGCCGCGGAGGCGCTTCACCGTCAGCGGATTGTCCGCCACCTGATTCGCCAGCACATGCCAGTGACCAGGCGGCGTCTCCGAATTCGGACCATCGGCCCAAAACTCCGCCAGCACGCGAGTGTAGTCGCCACGCTTCACGTTGTTCGCCGCATAGGTGCCACCGGCGACAGGATTGCTGGTGAAGCCCGTGCCGCTATCGCTGCCCAGCGGGTTGTTGCCGATGGCACCGGGGGAGATGTCCACCAGCGTGTTGTCATTGAGCTGGCTGCTCGCGATGAGCACCCCGAGCGCCTGCTGCTTGTATTCATTGTCCGACGCACTGGTCACGCCGCCAAAGCTCAGCCGCGAGGGTCCGCCAAAAGGATCCAGCCAGGGCTTCGTGGCATCGCTGCGAGTCAGGCTGAAGGGCGTCGTGGCCAGGCTTTGCACGCCGAGAAAGCTCTGCGTGCCGCCGGGCTCGGGAATGCCGTTTTGCGAAACGCTCGTGGCGAGATCGAGCGGCTGCCAGAAGTTCGGATGCGTGCCCACCGGGATGCCGTAGCCGAGCGGCCGGTTCGAGATGAAGCTGGCATTCGTTCCCAGCACCGAAAGCGCCAGGCTTGGGTTCAGATTCGGATTCACGCTCACGGTGTAGGCCTGCGGGTAGCCCGTTTGATCAAAGCCATCATTCACCGACCAATTCAGCACCGTCTGGCCGATGCGCTTGCCGAGTTCGGATGGCGTCGTGGCCGTGCTGATGGCCGCTTGAGCCGTGGCTGGCGAATACCCCAACGCGGTGAGCTTCGCATCAAAGGCGTTGCGCAGCGTCGTCGTCGTAAAACGCTCCCGCAGCACGCGGTAGGCCGCGTAGCTGATCGCCTCATGCCGCGCCGCCTCGACGTCCGAGGGCAGCGGCGAGATCTTTTCATTTTGCAGGTAACCCACCGCCGTCGTGTCATAGGCCGCCCAGGCATTGTACATCGCCGTCGCCAGGTGAAAAAGGTTCCGCGCATGCTGCGGCGGGTTCGGAATCGTCTGCCGGATCGCGCTGAGGAGCTGCTCATTCCATTCCCTCGCCGCACTGAGCGCCCGCAAACCACCCGTCGAGGCCCAAAAGGCCAGGGCGAACACGCAAACAGCATGGAGTCGGATTTTCATGGGCGGAGGAGATTTTGTATCAGAAGGCCGCGTGGCCTGTCTGCCTTAAACTCTCCCGGTTCATCGGGTAAAGTTACCAAGTCCCGGAGGGCGCGATTGCATTCGCGCCGACTTTCCCAGGCAGGCCCACCGCGAGAGGAAGGAGAGCCGCAGAGCCCAGAGAGACAGAAGTCAGTGGTCAGTAGTCAGTGGTCAGTGGTCAGTGGACCGGCCCCGTCCCCCAGTCCCTGCCCGCCATGCTTGGCCCGCCTGCAACGCTTCGCCCGCCTGCAACGCTTCGCTTAGCGATGCGGGCAGGCGTAGCGATGCGGGCAGGCGCAGCGATGCAGGCGGGTCCTCTTCTCACGGTCTCCCAGTCTCAAATCTACCGCCGCAGCGCCTGGATCAGCTCATCCACCTTGTTCGCGATCTGCTGCACCTCGTTCTGCGTCGGTGGATCACTCACCCCCATGGCCAGGGTGTTCACGCCGTTGGAGATGTTGCTGCTTTGGTTCAGGACATTCAGCACCGCGTTGTTCAGATCAGCCAGCGTCACCTCGCCCGGCACGCCTTGCGGGCCCTCGGCTCCCGAGTAGCCCTGCGGGATGCTGAAGGTGAAGTGCAGCGTGCTTCCCGTCACACTCACGGAAACCGTCGCCGGGTCGCCTGCGGCCAGCGTCGTCACCCCATCCACCTGCGCCG